>NZ_JBANBA010000035.1:0-77815 GCF_059803475.1 Bradyrhizobium sp. UFLA05-89
TTCAACGCACGATCGTCGTAGTGCAAGCCAGCGTCGGCACGCTGCTCGTCGATTAGAGGAGCCTCAAGGACATGTCATACACCTACGCAAACTTGCGCGGCAAAATCCTCGCGCTGGCCGGAAACTACACGCTTCGCGGCGTTGAGGACTGCGGCGTTATCTTCCGCTCCGGAGATCCCAGCAACATCATCGTTACGGTGCCTGGCGATCTGCCGGAAGGCTTCAACTGCGGTTTCATCATTTCTGGGACCGGCACAATCACGCTCGCTGCTGGCGCGACGCCCGGCGTGGTCGCGACGAACAAATCGGGCAAAACCGCACTGACCACGCAGTATCGGGCGGGCTCAATTTTCGTCGCGAAAAACAGCAACGGCCGATCGGCGGAATTCCTCGCCGGCGGGGACTTCTCGTAAAAACCCAGAAGGAAGGTAGAACGACAATGCAACTACCAGTTCGACGGAAAAATCCCAGTGCGGCGCCTGCGGCCGGGTTCGAACAAATGACCAAGGGCTTTGGTGAGGGCAGCAAGCTGCTCGACGGCCTTGCGACATCGGTCAAGAACGCGGTCGGCGCGTATCGCACGTCGCTCGAATCGATCGCGCGTGTCGCGACCGACAGCACGTTGACCCCTGGTGCGCAACTCGTACGCCAGGCGGCGGTAACCAAATCGAAAATGAAGCCCGCGTTTGACGCACTGGTCAAAGCACGCGAAACCGCACGCGCAAGCATCACCGGCCATGAAGCGAAGCTATCGGAAGCGCTGCGACCGAAGGCTGGTCTCAGCCTGGAGGATGTCTCGATCGCCGCCGAGACGCGGGCGCATCTCAAAAGCCTCGACTCTGCCGGTCGGGCGAAGGCGTTCAACGCGATACTGAAGGACGGCGATCTCGAAGGCATGCGCGCGATCGCAAGCGTGCCGCCGATGTTGAGCGGACTCGAAGCTCAATCACACGAGCTTGCCCGAGAACGTTTCCTCACGATCATGGAGCCCGAGGCGTTCACCAATCGCAAGACCCTCGCAGAGGCTGAGAGGTTCGTCGCGGCTTTCGAGGATCAGTTGCGGCAGAATATTGCCGATGCGGTCGACTTCAAGACCGCGGCCGAAATCGAAGGCAAGGCGATCACCGAATAGCGGTCCGCGACGATCCCCCGCGGACTGCTCAACCCCGGCGCGGTTGTTTCTCGCCGATCGCGCCGGGGTTCTCAATCCCCAATTCAGGAACAGAAGCAATGCAAATCGGTAAAGTCGTTAAGTGGAGCTGTGAAAGAGGCTTCGGCTTCGTGAGGACGGATGTCAGCAAACATGACATCTTCGTTCACGCCTCGAAGCTGCCCGTCGGCACTAGCGCGCTGGCACCAGGAACGCACATCGCGTTCGAAATTGAGATCTCCGAGCGGACCGGCAAACCGCAAGCAACCAACGTCAGGTTGGCCTGACGATGAGCGAAATCGATCAAGCCGCGGAGCACGCGTACACGCTTCTGCGCGAGCACGTCGAACGGTATCGCGCCGAAATCGTTCGGGAGCCTCTAGCCTGGCGCACTCGCTGCCGGGAACTGGCGGAAGAGCTGGAGTGGATCCTCTTTTGCCGGGATCATCGACTCCCGCGGGCGCCAAAAAAGCCGCCACCGAAATATCCCCCACCGCCGCCATTGCGGCGCTGACAAAACGAAAGGCCCAACGCGGGGGCACGCGCCGGGCCTTTGGATTACTTGGTGACCGCGCCGTTGGAGGGCGCAATCGATGCATCGTTTGTACACGAACAACCTGAAAACTGCAACTTCTTTTCTTCCTGACGCCAAAAAATTCCCAATCCGACCCGACACGAAGCGACCGGCCATCATCGGATGGAAGGCCGCGGCGACGAATGACCCGGCACAACTCACCGGGTGGGCGGAAGAATTTCCCGGCTGTGCCTGGGCGATCGCGTGCGCCGAAAGCGGCTTGATCGGCGTCGAAATCGATATCAAGGCGCGCAAGCTCGCCAGAGACAAAGATAGCGAACAGGCCGGCACCGAACGTGCTTGGGCGGCATGGTTGGAGCTTTGCGCCGAATGGGGCTTTGATGCCCACCAGCGACCGCACGTCATCAGCAAGTCCGGGGGATATCACTTTTACTTTTCAGCGCCGGGCGTAGATGTGAAGGCGCTGGTCCAACGCGGGATAAAGAAGCTCGACGGCTGGCAGCAAGCCTGCGTCGAGACGCGCATCAACGGCTACATGCTGATTCCCGGCTCCGTAATCGACGGGCTTGCATACACTGTTTGTCCCGATGCCCCGTCCGAGCCCTATCAAGCGCCTGCGGGTTTGATCGAAGCCTCCAAAGACGCCCGCGCGCTGAGAAGCACTCCGCCGGATCCGTCCGTTATCAAGCCGGGCAGCTATGACCTGCGCGCCTTCGCAAAATACATGCTCAAGGTGCATCACCAGGTCGGCATGCCCTATGACGTCTGGCGCGCTGCGATTTGGGCCACCGTCGCGCAGTACGGACGTTATGTCGCCCATCAAATCGCCAGTGCGATGCACGACGGGGAGGCGCAAACCACTTACCTGATTGACGATCTTGTCAACCGCGGTCGGGAGGAATTCCGCGAGGGCGACTCGACATTCAACACGCTGTTTCAATTTGCGCATGAGAACGGCATTCGCGACGTCGTGCCGAAATCGGCCGCCGCGATGTTCGGTTGGCCGGCCGCTCCGCTCGACATCGACGCAATCCTGGCCGAGATAGATGCGGAGGCGAAGGTTATTCCTCCATGTCCTGCGCCGTTGCCCGTCGTGACGTCGCCAGCGCTCGCGCCAGGATTGCCGCCGCCGTCTGGCAGTCCTGGCGCCATGATGGCCGCGCGGCTCGCGTGGGAACAGAAACTCGATATCGACACCAAAACCGGAATCGTCGGCAACCTCGCGAACACAGCGTTGATAGTCGAAAACACGCCGCTACTCGCGGACGCGCTGGCGTACGACGAAATGCAGCGGCTGGTCATGCTGCGAAGCCCGATCGATCCTGACGGAGTGTTCGCGCCGCGGCCGATGACTGACAATGACGTCACGATCGTGCAGCGCTGGTTACAGCATAGCGACCGCGGTTCGAACCGGCTCAAGAGCATTGCGAAAGCGACCGTGCAAGACGCGCTGACCATGCACGCGCACAGATGCGGATATCACCCCGTGCGGGACTATCTGCGTGGCCTGCGGTGGGACGGTGGCAAGCGTTTGGCCACGTGGTTGACGCGATATCTCGGAACGCCGGACACGCCTTATGAGGCCGCGGTGGGCGCGATGTTCCTGATTGGCATGGTGGCGCGTATCGTGCGGCCGGGCTGCAAGGCTGATTACATGCTCGTACTGGAAGGCGAGCAAGGTGCGATGAAATCGGGCGCGTGCAAGGTGCTCGGCGGCGAGTGGTTCGACGATTCGTTGCGGGACATCGCCCATAAGGACGCGTCACAGCATCTGCGCGGATTGTGGCTTGTCGAGGTTGCCGAAATGCACGCCATGGGCAAGGCCGACACCGCATTGCTCAAGGCGTTTATCACCCGGACCGAGGAACGCTATAGGCCAAGCCACGGGCGCAACGAAGTGATCGAACCCCGGCAGTGCATTTTCATCGGCACGACCAACAAAGACACCTACCTTCGCGACGAAACGGGTGGGCGCCGGTTCTGGCCGGTCAAATGCGGTGCGATCGACATTGAGGCACTGAAGGCCGACCGTGACCAGTTATTCGCCGAAGCCGTGGCGCAGTTCGACGCGGGCGCGCAGTGGTGGCCAAACCGGGATTTCGAGCGCGAGCACATCGCCCCGCAGCAATCGGCCCGGTATGAGGCGGACGCGTGGGAGGATGCGATTAGCTCTTGGCTGGCCACCCCGGCCGCGCTCGCCAGACCGAATATCACGGTAGGCGAGATCGCCACACACGCGCTGCACGTCGAGAAGGCCAAGCTGGGCAGGGCGGATCAGAACCGAATCATAGCGGTGCTGGAACGGCTCGGGTGGGAACGTGGAAAGCCCACTATGACGCGCAAGCCTTGGGTACGAAGCCGCTGACCAATGACCGACTATGACTGACTTTCCTAGAGACTCTATGGAGAGAAAATACAGGGGCAGGGTACGCGTATAGACTCTAAGGAAAATTGGTCATGTCAGCCATGTTAGTCATGTCGGTCATGCCAATCGCAAATGTTGACAGTTAACATCGGAAGTTGAAAGTTTACAATAATCGCAACGGTATCAATAACTTACCTAAAATTCAAGTCTCGATCGCCAATCGCAAATGTGCATGATGCTTCTGCGGCACTTCAATTTGGGGTTCACAAATGGCTGACGTGGTTCGACTGCTGCGGGAGAAAGGTTTCATCTGCGTCGGTGACGTCGATGCGTACGACGATGCAATCGAGACGTTCGCAAATGGTGGTAGCCGGGCGGAGCTGATCGAGCGCCTGATGAGCTTGGGAATGACGGCTGGCGAAATCCGCTGGCACGCAGAATATCCGGGTCGGCGCATGGTGGCCGTCGCGATCTGAGGCGACACCGATCTTCGAAAGATGCCACAAATTACCTGACTAACTCAGCTATATCGATCCTTATTAGCGGACTAAGCATCCGCTACTCATGTATTTTGTGTAGCAAAATCAATATGTTGAATTGCCTTGTCTGACTCATGTTGCGTAAATGATTATTATGCGATATAGTACAAAAATCATACCCACCCCGAACGAATTCAAATGGCCAAGACCGGACCCGGTAACTGCGGCGTCTGCAACCACGCCGATCGAGCGCTAATCGACCGCGCCCTGGTCGCGCGCGTCCCGCGCAAGGTGATCAGCGAGCGCCACGGCCTGCCCGTGCACGTGCTCAAGCGGCATGCGGCCTTCCACCTTAGCCCGGCTGCTAAAGCCGCGTTGCTCGTGGCTACGGCGCCCACTGGCGTTGATCCTGACGTCCTGGCGCGGCAGGAGGGCAGCGGTCTGCTCGCCGGCATAGCGGCGGCCCGCATGCGCCTACAGAGCGACGCCAACCTGGCTAGGCAAGCGGGCGACACTCAGGGCGCCGTGGCGGCCGAGAGCGCGGCGCTCAAGCACTATCAGACGATCGGGCGCCTGATCGGGCAACTGGTCAACGTGACGCGTACGGAACACGTGCACCTGCTCGCCAGTCCCGAGTTCATGCAGCTACGCGCCGTGCTGCTCGACGCGGTGAGGCCGTACCCCGAAGCGCGCCTGGCAATCGGCCGCGCGCTCGCAAGCATCGAGAACGACGCCGTGGCCGCTATCACCAAGCAACCAGTGACGATTGACGTGACGCCCATCCCGCCGTGCCCGGTGCCGCTGCCATGAGCCTCGCGCGCAACCTGTCTTGGGCCTTCGCACCGGAACTGCTCGCCGAATCGTTGGGCTACACGCTCGACCCGTGGCAGCGCCGCGTAATCGTGGACCGGCCGCGCAAAGCCCTTCTCGCATGCTCCAGGCAGGCCGGCAAAAGCCTGATTACCGCGCTGGCGTGCCTGGAAACCGTCATTAGCCAGCCTGGCTGCCTGGTCGTGCTGGCCGCGCCGAGCGCCCGGCAGAGCAATGAGCTACTGCGCACCATTCGCAGGCTCTATGACAAGCTCCCCGGCGCAGTGCCGCTGAAGAACGATGCGGTGACAAAAATCGAGTGGCCCGATGGCTCGCGGGTAGTTGCGCTTCCGGGGGATGGTGTGACCACGCGCGGCCTCAGTGCACCGGCCCTAATCGCCTTGGATGAGTGTGGCTTTATTGACGGGGAAATCATTCAAAGTTTGTCGCCCATGCTCGCGACGTCGAAAGGCGGCCGTTTCATCGCGCTTAGCAGCCCTGGTCATCGCGACACGTGGTTCGGGCAACGCTGGCATGACACCGCCGACGAGTCGTGGACTCGAATCTCCGTCACCGCGGATCAATGCCCGAGGATCGACAAGCAGTGGCTAGAGGAGCAGCGCCGCGAGCTTGGCGATGTCCGCTGGCGCCAGGAATTTTTCTGCCATTGGGCAACGGACGAAGAGAATCAATTCTTTTCGACCGAATTAATCAACCGATGTTTCGATCCGGAGCTGAAACCGCTATGGCTGTGACACCGCCGCAATACGTTCACGCGCACCATTGGCCGCACCACCGAGTGAAACCCGTCGACAATTGGTATGTCGGCTGGGATCCGGCAAAAGCCAACGACCGCTCTGTGCTGGCCGCGATCCATCACACGGTTACACCGGATGAGGGGCCGGACTGTTGGATTGAGGGCAAAAATTCCTACAAGCAAAAATCAGTCACGCGGTATGACCTTCGATTCCTACACTCGCTGCCGGTCGGCTTGAATTACGTCGACCAGGCTCTCGCGGTTCGGGAAATTCTGTCACGCGAGCCGCTCGACCGCGCAACGTTGATTATGGACGCAACCGGCGTCGGCGCCGCGGTGGCCGATATTGCGCGGTCAAACGGTGGCCTAAAATTCAAGTCGCTCACCATCACTGCTGGTCGCGAACAGAAGCAGCAAAACGCCGACCATTGGCACGTGGCCAAGGGAATTTTGGTCGGGAAAATGATGGCGGCGCTCCAATCGGGTCAGCTGCACGTCGCGGCAGGATTGCCCGAGGGTGAAGCGTTCCGGTCGGAGCTTCAAAACTTCAAGGTCAAGACGTCCGTCACCGGCCAGGAAAGCTGGAACGCAGACACGTCAGACACAGACGACCGCATTCTCGCAACCAGCTATGCGGTGTGGTGGGCAACATCGCGGGCAACGGTGACCAGGGAGCCGCTTGTTTCGTAACGGTCAACGCCAGGTTAGCCGACGGCGACGCTGACGCCGCCCGAAATGAAACTCAGCATGAGAAGTGCCAGCCCAATTCGCTGCAATAGCTGGCGCCTTCTGTTTCGCTTCGACATGGCGTCGATCATTTCTCGGTTGAAGTAGGCGCCCGGTTGCTCGTAGGCGAAGCTTCCGAAGAACAAAAGTAATGTGCCAATTGCGCCCAGCGCGGCTGAAAACAACCCAAACGCCTTGGTGAGTGTCATGGATCGGATCGCATCTCTTGTCTGACTCTTGTACGACCGACTAGCGGCGAGTGTTGGCGAATCGTTGAAAATGCTGGCGAATTCAGTCAGACAAATTGCTCAGATGTTACTTTAACGTAGTCACCTAAGCCTTTGATTTTTTGGCGATCCCGGCAGGGCTCGAACCTGCAACCCGCGGAGTAGAAATCCGCTACTCTATCCAGTTGAGCTACGGGACCGTCTGGACGGCCCCGGGGATGGGGCCCGGCGACGTCTTTAGCACGCCAAATATGAAAAATCCGCGCGTCCGCCAAGCCCGGATCGAACCGTTTTCCTCAGCCGAGCGACAAAGCGAAGCGATGGACGTTTATTGTCCCGGGTCTGCGACAGCGACGCTTGAGATGTTGCGCCCGCGTCCGGGACGGGTCCACCGGCTAATTTTGTCCGGTGCTGCCACAGGCTGAGGCGGCGCCAGGGGCGGCACTTGGATTTGCTTGCCAATGGCGCATGCGACGTTCTGCTATTCTGGTTCCATCGCCTTGAGTCTGTCACCTTTCCGCGCATTTCATCGCCTACGCGGCGCTCGTCCGCGCTCCCGGGAGTCCATCATGATCAGTTTGATTCGCGCCGTCACAATCTGCGCAGCGCTGGCGCTCGGCCTGGTATCGGCGCAGGCCGCCGACAAGGCGTTCAAGCGCGACGATCTCGCGGATGCCGCGATCAAGCTGGAAGCCCAGATCAAGAGCGAGGCCGGGCCGGTCGCCAAGACCAACGCGACCCTGCGCACCGACGCGGATGCCGCCTTCAGGCGCAACGACGGCCGCAGCGGCCTTTCGATCCTCGGCCAGATCGCCGCCACCACGCCGGAGGATGCCGGCAACTGGCTGCGCATTGCCCGTGTCATCTTCCAGATCACCCCGAAGAGCTCGAGCGAGCAGACTTTCCTGCTCGAGCGCGCCTCGACCGCCGCCTACATCGCCTACATGCGCGCCGGCAATCCGGGCGAGGAGGCTGACGCGCTCGCGATGCTCGGCAGGTCGCTCGCCGAGCGGCATTTGTTCCGGCCGGCGCTGGATGCGCTGCGGCTGTCGCTCGACATGCGGGAGGTCGCCGACGTCCGCGGCCAATATGAGAAGCTGCGGGACGAGCATGGCTTCCGGCTGCTCGACTACACCGTCGATTCCGACTCGGCGGGCCCGCGCGCCTGCTTCCAGTTCTCCGAGGAGCTTGCCAAGCGCACCGACTTCGCGCCGTTCCTGGCGCTCGCGGGGCAGGACAAGCCGGCGCTGTCGGCCGAGGGTAAGCAGCTCTGCGTCGACGGCCTGAAGCACGGCGAGCGCTACAACATCAACCTGCGCGCCGGTCTGCCTTCAACCGTGAAGGAGGGGCTGCCGAAATCGGCCGAGTTCAACATCTATGTGCGCGACCGCAAGCCGTTCGTGCGCTTCACCAGCCGTGCCTACGTGCTGCCGCGCACCGGCCAGCGCGGCATTCCCGTGGTCAGCGTCAATACGCCGGCGGTCAACATCAACGTGTTCCGGATCGGCGACCGCAACCTGATCAACACGGTTGTCGACAGCGACTTTCAGAAGACGCTGTCGCGTTACCAGCTCTCCGATCTCGGTGGCGAGCGCGGCGTGAAGGTGTGGTCCGGCGAACTCGCGACCGCGACGACGCTGAACCAGGACGTCACCACCGCATTCCCGGTCGACCAGGCACTCGGCGATCTCCAGCCCGGCGTGTACGTGATGACGGCCGCGGCCAAGGGGCCGGGCAGCGACGACGATTCCCAGCTCGCGACGCAATGGTTCATCGTTTCGGATCTCGGCGTCACCGCCTATTCCGGCAACGACGGCATCCACGTCTTCGTCAACTCGCTGGCGTCGACCGATCCGGTCGGCAAGGCCGAGGTGAGGCTGGTTGCCCGCAACAACGAAATTCTGGCGACTCGCAAAACGGACGATGCCGGCCATGTGCTGTTCGAGGCAGGGCTGGCGCGCGGCGAGGGCGGGCTGTCGCCGGCGCTGCTCACGGTCAGCGGCGAGAAGACCGACTATGCCTTCCTGAGCCTGAAGACCAGCGCCTTCGATCTCACCGACCGCGGTGTTGCGGGACGCGCGGTGCCGGCCGGCGCCGACGCCTTCGTCTATGCCGAGCGCGGCGTCTATCGCTCCAACGAGACCGTGTATCTCACGGCGCTCCTGCGCGACGGGCAGGGCAATGCCGTCACTGGCGGGCCGCTGACGCTGGTGATCGAGCGTCCCGACGGCGTCGAATTCCGCCGCGCCGTGCTGTCGGACCAGGGGGCCGGCGGCCGCACGCTCTCCTTGCCGCTCAACTCGGCGGTGCCGACCGGCACTTGGCGGGTGCGCGCCTTCACCGATCCGAAGGGCTCGTCGGTCGGCGAGACCACCTTCATGGTCGAGGATTACGTCCCCGACAGAATCGAGTTCGATCTCACGTCCAAGGACAAGCTGATCAAGGCCAATGCTCCGGTCGAACTGAAGGTCGACGGCCATTTCCTCTATGGCGCGCCGGCCTCGGGCCTCCAGCTCGAAGGCGACATGCTGGTTGCGCCCGCCGACGAGCGGCCGGGCTTCGCCGGCTACCAGTTCGGCGTCGCCGACGAGGAGACCACCAGCAACGAGCGCACGCCGCTGGAGAATTTGCCGGAGGCCGACGCCAATGGCGTAGCGACTTTCCCGGTCACGTTGGACAAGCAGCCGTCATCGACGCGGCCGCAGGAGGCGCAGATCTTCGTCCGCATGGCGGAGACGGGCGGCCGCGCCGTCGAGCGCAAGATCGTGCTGCCGGTCGCACCCGCGGCCGCGATGCTCGGCGTCAAGCCGCTGTTCGGCGACAGGAACGTTGCCGAAGGCGACAAGGCCGAGTTCGACGTGGTGTTCGTCTCGCCTGAGGGCAAGACGCATCCCCGCGACGGCCTGCGCTACGAGCTCCTGAAGATGGAGTCGCGCTACCAGTGGTATCGCCAGAACAATTATTGGGAGTACGAGCCGGTCAAGTCGACCTCGCGCGTCGCTGACGGCGATCTCACCATTGCCGCCGACAAGCCGTCGCGCATTTCGCTCAACCCGCAGCCCGGCCGCTACCGGCTGGACGTGAAGTCTACCGATGCGGATGGTCCGGTGACGTCGGTGCAGTTCGATGTCGGCTGGTATTCGGACGGCAGCGCCGACACGCCCGACCTTTTGGAAACCTCGATCGACAAGCCGCAATACGCCTCCGGCGACACCATGACGGTGTCGGTGAACGTGCGTAGCGCCGGCAAGCTCACCATCAACGTGCTCGGTGACCGCCTGCTGACCACGCAGACCGTCGACGTCAAGGAAGGCACCGCGCAGGTGAAGATCCCCGTCGGCAACGACTGGGGCACCGGCGCCTATGTCGTGGCGACGCTCCGCCGGCCCCTCGATGCGGCGGCCCAGCGCATGCCGGGCCGGGCGATTGGTCTCAAATGGTTCGGCATCGACAAGCAGACGCGCACGCTCGCCGTGAAGCTGACGCCGCCGGCACCGATCCGGCCGAATGCGGCGCTGAAAATCCCGGTGAAGCTCGACGGACTCAATCCGGGCGAGGACGCCAAGATCGTCATCGCGGCAGTCGATGTCGGCATTCTCAACCTTACCAACTACAAGCCGCCGGCGCCGGATGATTATTATCTCGGCCAGCGCCGCCTGACCGCCGAGATCCGCGATCTCTATGGCCAGCTTATCGACGGCATGTCGGGCACGCGCGGCCAGATTAAGTCCGGCGGCGACGCGGGTGCTGCCGAGCTCCAGGGCTCGCCGCCCACACAAAAGCCGCTCGCGCTCTATTCCGGCATCCTCACGGTTGCCGCGGACGGCACCGCGGAGGTGAGCTTCGACATTCCTGAGTTCGCCGGCACCGCGCGCGTCATGGCGGTGGCGTGGACCGCCACCAAGCTTGGCCGCGCCAATACCGACGTCGTGATCCGCGATCCCGTGGTGCTGACGGCGACGCTGCCGCGCTTCCTGCTCAATGGCGACCACGGCACGGTCAATCTCGAGATCGACAATGTCGAGGGGCAGGCCGGCGACTACACGATCAATGTGAAGACCGCTGGCCCGGTCAAGATGACCGGCAATCCCGCGACCACGGTCAGGCTCGCCGCCAAGCAGCGCAACTCGTTCTCGCTTGCGCTCGATGCAACCGCGGCGGGGCAGGCGACGCTCGATGTCGACATCAAGGGGCCGAACGGGCTTGCGCTCGCGCGGCACTATGCGCTCGACGTCAAGGCGGCGACGCAGGTGCTGGCGCGCCGCTCGATCCGCACGCTGGCGAAGGGCGAGAGCCTGACGCTGACCTCGGACATGTTCTCCGACCTCGTGCCGGGTACCGGCAGCGTCTCGGTCTCGGCGAGCCTGTCGACCGCGCTCGACGCCGCGACGATCCTCAAGGCGCTCGATCGCTATCCCTATGGCTGCTCGGAGCAGATCACGAGCCGCGCCATGCCGCTGCTTTACGTCAACGAGCTCGCGGCCGGTGCGCATCTTGCCATGGACACCGAGGTCGACCAGCGCATCCGCGATGCAATCGAGCGGCTGCTGGCCCGCCAGGGCTCGAACGGCTCGTTCGGCCTGTGGTCAGCAGGCGGCGACGACGCCTGGCTCGATGCCTATGTGACTGACTTCCTCAGCCGCGCCCGTGAAAAAGGCTTTGTGGTGCCGGACGTGCTGTTCAAGAACGCGCTCGACCGCATCCGCAACTCGGTGGTGAATGCCAACGAGCCGGAGAAGGACGGCGGCCGTGATCTCGCCTACGGCCTCTACGTGCTCGCGCGCAACGGCGCAGCTCCGATCGGCGATCTCCGCTATCTCGCCGATACCAAGCTGAACAATCTGGCGACGCCGATTGCGAAATCGCAGCTTGCGGCAGCGCTCGCTCTGGTCGGTGACCGCAACCGTGCGGAGCGGGTCTACGGCGCAGCGCTCGACTCGCTCGCGCCAAAGCCCGTGCTGGAGTTCGGCCGCAGTGATTACGGCTCGCAGCTCCGCGATGCCGCAGCATTGGTTTCGCTCGCCGGCGAAGGCAACGCGCCGAAGGCGACGTTGACGCAAGCGGTGTCGCGGGTCGAGACCGCACGCGGACTGACACCCTACACCTCGACACAAGAGAATGCGTGGCTGGTGCTGGCGGCGCGGGCGCTGGCGAAGGAAAGCCTGTCGCTCGATGTCGATGGCCAGGGCGTCAAGACCGCGCTGTACCGCAGCTACAAGGCGGCGACGCTGGAGGGCAAGCCGCTGAAGATCACCAACACGGGTGATGCTCCGATACAGGCCGTGGTCTCGGTGTCGGGTTCGCCGGTTACGCCGGAGCCAGCCGCTTCGGCCGGGTTCAAGATCGAGCGCAACTACTTCACGCTCGACGGCAAGCCCGCCGACATCAGCAAGGTCAAGCAGAACGATCGCTTCGCCGTGGTGTTGAAGATCACCGAGGCCAAGCCTGAGTACGGTCACATCATGGTGTCCGACTATCTGCCGGCGGGCCTCGAGATCGACAATCCAAAGCTGGTGTCGTCGGGCGACAGCGGCACGCTGGACTGGATCGAGGACGGAGTGGAGCCCGAGGATACCGAGTTCCGCGACGACCGCTTCACCGCCGCAGTCGACCGGGCCTCGGACGCCAAGTCGGTCTTTACCGTCGCCTATGTCGTGCGCGCGGTCTCGCCCGGCAAATACGTGCTGCCGCAGGCCTATGTCGAGGACATGTACAATCCCTCGCGCTACGGCCGGACGGGGACGGGGTCGGTCGAGGTGCGAGCGGCGAAGTGAGATGGGCTCGAACCTGAGCTAGTTCGTATGAGCGAAGCCGCGCAACAAACTCCATCGTCATGCCCTGGCTTGACCCGGGCATCCACGGCCACGCGTGCGGTGGGTGACGACGTGGATGGCCGGGTCAAGCCCGGCCATGACGGCGCGAGGGGAGGCGTCGCACGTATCCTCTCGATAGCCGCGTTTGCGCTTGTCGTTGCAATCGGTGCATTCGTGGCCTGGGTGTATTCCCTCGGCCCGCTGCCGCTCGACGAGGCGCGCGCAGTTTCCACCACCATCGTCGATCGCAACGGCAAGCTCCTGCGCGCCTACGCCATGGCCGACGGGCGCTGGCGGTTGCCGGCCGAGACCAAAGCGAACGTCGATCCGACTTACGTGAAGCTGCTGCTCGCCTATGAGGACCAGCGCTTCTACGCGCATGACGGCGTCGATCCGCTCGCACTGGGGCGCGCCGCGATCCAGCTTGCGACGCGCGGTCATATCGTCTCGGGCGGATCGACCATCACGATGCAGCTCGCTCGGCTGATGGAGCCGCGGCGGCAGCGCTCGCTCCACGCAAAGCTGCGGCAGATCGTGCGCGCGATCGAGCTGGAGCGCAGCCTGAGCAAGGACCAGATCCTCGATCTCTACCTTACACTCGCGCCCTATGGCGGCAATCTCGAGGGTATTCGTGCCGCATCCATCGCCTATCTCGGCAAGGAGCCGAAGCGGCTGTCGCTCGCGGAAGCCGCGCTTCTGGTCGCGTTGCCGCAATCGCCGGAAACACGCCGGCTCGATCGCTATCCCGAGGCGGCGCGCAAGGCGCGCGACCGCGTGCTGGACCGCATGGTCGAGGAGCATCAGATCAGCGCCGATGACGCCAAGCAAGCGAAGGCCGTACCCGTGCCGAAGCTGCGCAAGCCGATGCCGATCCTGGCGCCGCATGCGTCCGATACAGCGCTTTCAACCGTCAAGGACGCGCCGGTCATCAAGCTGACGCTGGACGCCAATCTCCAGAAGGTGCTGGAGCCGCTCGCACGCGACCGCGCCATCGCGTTGGGTCCGAACATTTCGGTCGGCATCATCGTCGTCGACAATGAGAGCGGCGACGTGCTGGCACGCGTCGGCTCCGCCGATTATTTCGACGAGAGCCGGGCAGGGCAGGTCGACATGACCCGCGCATTGCGCTCGCCGGGCTCGACGCTGAAGCCGTTCATCTATGGCCTCGCGTTCGAGGACGGCTTCGTCCATCCCGACAGCCTGATCGACGATCGCCCGGTCCGCTTCGGCTCCTACGCGCCGGAAAATTTCGACATGACTTTCCAGGGCACTGTGCCGGTGAAGAAGGCGCTGCAGATGTCGCTGAACGTACCGGCGATCGTGCTGCTCGACCGGGTCGGCTCCAGCCGCATGGCCTCGCGGCTGCGGCAGGCCGGCGGCAATCTGGTGCTCCCCAAGGACGAAGCGCCGGGTCTAGCCATGGGCCTCGGCGGTGTCGGCGTCACGCTCCAGGATCTTGCGCAGCTCTATGCGGGCCTCGCCAGGCTCGGAACCACGCGCCCGCTGCGCGAAATCATGACCGACAGGGACGTGCGCGAGCCATTGCGGCTGCTTGACCAGGTCGCGGCCTGGCAGGTCGGCAACGTGCTTCTCGGTACGCCGCCACCCGAAAACGCCGCCCACAACCGCATCGCCTTCAAGACCGGGACCTCCTACGGCTATCGTGATGCCTGGTCGGTCGGCTTCGATGGCCGCATGACCATCGCCGTCTGGGTCGGCCGTCCCGACGGCGCGCCGGTTCCCGGTCTGATCGGCCGCGCGGCAGCAGCGCCCATCCTGTTCGATGCCTTCGCCCGGAGCGGAAAGTTGCCGGTCCCGCTGCCCAAGCCGCCGAAGGGAACCCTCCTCGTCAGTAACGCCAAGCTGCCGTTGCCTCTGCGGCGGTTCCGTCCTGTAGGGGAACTCGTGCGCGCTGGCGGCGAGCAGGCTCCCCACATCCAGTTTCCCCTGAATGGTTCCCGGATCGACGTCGACCGCTCGGCCGGCAGCGAGGCTGCCACCATGCCCGTGAAGGTCGCCGGCGGCGTTCTGCCCATGACGATACTGGTCAACGGCACCGCGCTCGGCGAGATCGACGGACGGCGCCAGAGGCTGATCGATCCGCCCGGCCCGGGCTTTGCGCGGCTGACCGTGATCGACGCCACGGGCGCCGCCGACACAGTCGTCATTCGAATTCAATGAGCCCGGCTTAAGCGGTTGTAGGGGCGGTGGTTTCAGCGTATGCGGAACCAATGGTCGAGACCTTTGCCCGCCCCCGTTTCGGAGAGCCCCGCGAGCCGAAAACCCCCGTAAATCCGGGCAACCGGTTCGTGCGCGTGATCGATGCCGTCACCGGCAGCCACGCCCGCGCAATCGGCTTCCTGGTGCTGTGCGCGCTGCTTCTGCTCTTGCCCGGCTTCTTCACGATTCCGCCGGTCGATCGCGACGAGGCGCGCTTTGCGCAGGCGACCAAGCAGATGGTCGAGACCGGCGATTACGTCGACATCCGCTTCCAGGACGACGTCCGCTACAAGAAGCCGGTCGGCATCTACTGGCTGCAGGCGGCCGCCGTTCATACCGCGTCCGCGCTCGGCCTGCCGCGCGCCCAATTGCGCATCTGGGTCTACCGCGTGCCGTCGCTGGTCGGCGCGATCGGTGCGGTGCTGATGACCTATTGGACCGCGCTCGGCTTCGTCACGCGCCGCGCCGCCGTGCTTGCGGCGCTGGTCATGTGCGCGTCCGTGCTGCTCGGCGTCGAGGCGCGGCTTGCCAAGACCGATGCGGTGCTGCTCTTCACCGTGGTTGCGGCCATGGGCGCGATGGCACGGGTTTACCTCGCCTGGCAGCGCGGCGAGGACGAGGCGCATCCGCCGTGGAGCTATCCCGCGATCTTCTGGACCGCAATCGCCGCCGGCATCCTGATCAAGGGGCCGCTGATCCTGATGTTCGCCGCGCTCACCATCATCGTGCTGGCGATCCAGGACCGCGACGCGTCCTGGCTGTGGCGGCTGCGCCCGCTCTGGGGCCTGATGTGGGTGCTGGTGCTGGTGCTGCCCTGGTTCATCGCGATCTTCTGGCGTGCAGGCGATGCCTTCTTCGCCGATTCCGTCGGCGGCGACATGCTGAGCAAGCTTGGCGCCCAGGAATCCCATGGCGCGCCGCCCGGACTCTATCTGGTCCTGTTCTGGATCACCTTCTGGCCGGGCGCGCCGCTCGCGGCGATGGCGGCGCCGGCGGTGTGGCGGGCCCGGCGCGAGCCGGGTGCACAATATCTGCTGGCGTGGCTGATCCCGTCCTGGATCGTGTTCGAAGCGGTGCTGACCAAGCTGCCGCACTACGTGCTGCCGCTCTATCCGGCGATCGCGATCCTCACGGCGGGTGCCGTGGAGCGGCGCGTGCTGTCGCGCTCCTGGCTGATGCGCGGCTCGGCCTGGTGGTTCGCCATCCCGGCGCTCGGCTCGATCATGGCGGTCGTCGGTGCGGTCATGCTGACGCGCCAGCCGGCTTTCGCGGCATGGCCCTTCATCGCGGCGTCGCTGATCTTCGGCCTGTTCGCCTGGTGGCTCTACGACAACAACCGCGCCGAACGCTCGCTACTCAATGCACTGGTTGCGGCGCTGATGCTGGCGGTCGTGGTCTGGGGCCTGGTCCTGCCGTCGCTGACGCCGCTGTTTCCGAGCGTCGAGATCGCGCGCGAATTGCGCAACGTGCGCTGCGTCGGCCCGAAGGCGGCCTCTGCCGGCTATCACGAGCCGAGCCTCGTCTTCCTGACGGGAACGTCGACCCTCCTGACCGATGGCTCGGGTGCTGCCGACTTCCTCAAGCAGGGCAACTGCCGCTTTGCGTTCGTCGAGCAGCGTTCCGAGCGCAGCTTCGTCCAGCGTGCCGAGGCGATCGGGCTTCGTTACCGCGTTGGCTCGCGCATCGACGGCTACAACTTCTCGCAGGGGCGCGCGATCTCGATTGCGATCTTCCGTTCGGAAGGGTCCGAGTAAGATGTCCGCCGACGTCGCACATCGCCCGAGCTACGGCGCGCAATTGCTGACGGTCTCGGGCCGCGCACTGGCACAACTCGTCCGTGCTCCCTCGCATTCGCGGCGCGCCGAAGCGGCGCGCCGGCTGGCGCTGCATTCACTCTGGCTGAGTGCGGCCGGCGCGACCCTGATCATCGCGCTGATGGTCGTGTTCGACATGAGCGAGATCCAGATGATGCCGGCGCGCGGCACGCCCGGCCTGTGGCCGATCAAGATCCTCACCGATTTCGGCAAGGATGAGTATGTGCTGACGGCGCTCGCCGCCGCGCTCGTGACTGTGGCACTGATTGCGGCCGGCCGGCACGGCACCTCGCGTGCGCTGCTGCTCGGCTTCGGCACGCGGTTGCAATTCATCTTCTTTTCCGTGCTCTTCTCGGTGCTGGTCGGCGAGGTCCTGAAATACGTCATTGGCCGCGGCCGGCCCTTCGTCGGCGGCAAGGCGAACGCGTTCAATTTCATTCCCTTCAGTGGAACGGAAGCCCATGCCAGCCTGCCTTCCGGCCATGCGGTGACCGCGTTCGCATTGGCCTTTGCCGTCAGCGCAGTGTGGCCGCGCCTGCGCGTGTTCATGTTCACCTATGCCATCGTCATCTTGCTGACGCGGCTGGTCCTGCTGGCCCATCATCCGAGCGACGTCGTGGCCGGCGCTCTGGTCGGCATCGTCGGCACCATGGCGGTACGCTACTGGTTTGCGGCACGCCGGCTCGGCTTTGCCATCAGCAGCGACGGGGTGATCGTGGCGCTTCCAGGGCCGGTATTCACACGCCTCAAAAGGGTTGCCCGCGGGGCATCCGCCCCATAAAAGCGGCTGCCTGCTGACCGGACCGGTTCCCGCCGCGGGCCCATTCCAACCACGAGCATCGATTTGTCGTTCCAGCCCTCGGTTTCCATCGTCGTCCCCGTGCGCAATGAGGCGGACAACATCGCGCCTCTGATCGAGGAGATCGGCGCTGCGCTCGATGGCCGCTGGGCCTATGAGATCGTCTACGTCAATGACGGCTCGACCGATGCGACCGGCGAGCGGCTGTCGGCCATCATGAAGCAGCGGGGCAATCTGCGTCAGCTCCGCCATGCCAGGTCAACCGGACAGTCGGCGGCCGTACGCAGCGGTGTACGAGCGGCACGTGGGGCGATCGTGGCCACGCTCGATGGCGACGGCCAGAACAATCCGGCCTTCCTGCCGGACCTGATCGCAGCGGTCGAGAAAAGCGATCGCATCGGCCTCGTCGCCGGCCAGCGGGTCGGGCGCAAGGACACCGGCTTCAAGAAGTTGCAGTCGCGCATCGCCAACGGCGTGCGCGGCACGATCCTGAAGGACGGCACGCGCGACACCGGATGCGGCCTGAAGGTCTTCCGCCGCGAGGTGTTTCTGATGCTGCCCTATTTCGACGGGCTGCATCGCTTCCTGCCTGCGCTGGTGCGCCGCGAGGGTTTCGAGATCGCCTATGTCGACGTGATCGACCGGCCGCGCCGCGCAGGCGTATCAAACTACGGCTTCTTCGACCGGCTATGGATCGGGATCATGGATCTCGCCGGCGTGTGGTGGTTGATCCGGCGCAAGAAGCCGACGCCAGAAGTCAGCGAGGTGAAGGCATGATCATCCAATACGGCCAGGCGCTGAGCAACTATCTCTACGACGTCTTCGTCGCCAAGTTCGACTTCTGGCTCGCATTCGGCCTGGTCGCGCAGCTCTTCTTCACGGCGCGCTTTCTCGTGCAATGGATCGCGAGCGAGCGTGCCGGAAACAGCGTGGTGCCGATGGCCTTCTGGTTCTGCTCCATGGGCGGCGGGCTGATGACGCTGGTTTATGGCGTCGTGAAGCGCGAGCCGGTCATCATCCTCGGACAGGCGCTGGCGACCATCATCTACGTCCGCAACATCATGCTGATCTGGAAGAACCGCGGCAGCGCCTCGAAGACGCTGGATCGCTGATCCCTGTCCGGGCCAGGGCTTTTGGCCCGTCCGACCAAAATGTCGAAAACAACCCCATGCAAAGTAAGACTGGCGATCGCCGGTCCTAAACGCCAGGCATCCGGTAGATAAGGCGTATCGAACAAATTGGAGTTGACGCAGAGCCGGGCAGGGCGGCCGCCTCCGCCTCGTTTCTGCGGTAGGGCCCGCCCTCGCGCAGGCGATCGAGATGCCGCTGCTCTCGGGCGCATGGATAGACTCATTTCAGCGAGCAGCGATTTCCGCCGTGGCACTTTTATGGGTTGAGCGCCTTCTGGTGCCTGGCTTTCCGGCGCTTGATCACGTCAGTATAGAGCGAGCACAGCGTCACGACCACAATCGCAAAGCTGGCCGCCGCGCCGCCCTGCTTGTCGATCAGATATCCAAAGAGAGGCGCAACGAGCGAAAATGATCCGTCTCCCGCCATGGATGCGACAGACATCGCCGTAGCGCGGCTGTCTGATGATTCAGCATACCGGTTGATCAGTATGCGCATGATCGGATCGGAGATGCCTTGGGCGACCGCGTGGAGCGCAAGCCCTATGGAGACAATGACGATGCCAACCTTGCCTTCGGATGCAAAGGAGAGGCTCATGATGGCGAAGGCGGCCACGATCAGCGCGGTTTGCGTATGCAGCAGGCCGAAGACGCGACAGATGCGCTCGACGAAGAACGAGGCGACGAGCGAAATGAACAGGAGTGCCGTGAAGCATGTGCCGATCCATTCCAACGGCAGATGGTGCAAATCCGAGAAGGGCTGAAACGCCCAGAAACCGGCCTTTACGCCGATCGTGATAATCGCGAATTGCAGCAGGACCCGCCGATATTCGGCGTTGCGTCGGACCAGCGCGACCGCGGACACGACAACGGTCTTAAGCGCCGTGTTTCTGCGGCCACCTTCCTTGAGGAACAGGGCTGCTACGGGCGCGGAAATGAAGATTGCGATGGACGTGAGAATGAATGTGCTGCCCATCGTGTACCAGGTTGCGAAGACCGACCCGAAGGCCGAAGCAACACCGCGCGCGATGTTCCGCATGCCCCATCCGATGGACTCGACCCGCTCATATTCTTCGGTCTTTGCAAGGGCCTTATACTCGTCGTACACAAGAGCGGAGTCGGTGCCGGACGCCATCGACATCGAGAGGCCTAGGCCAGCCTCGAAGAGCATCATCTGCCAGTACTGATCGCAAAGTCCGAGACCAAGATAGCAGGATGCGGCCACCAGCGAGCCAAGGACCAGCGTGAGCTTCCGGCCGATACTGTCTGCAAAGACACCGCACGGCACTTCGAAACCAGCTTTGGCGATATAGTAGAAGCTCTCCAATGAGAGAGCCGTTGCGAGTGAGAAGCCCAGGCTCTGGAAGTACAAGACGCTAAAGGCCACGTGAAAGTAGCTGTTGCGCGAGAACCGGAAGACGATGAAGGCTAACCCGAACGGCTCTACCCTCATTGAGCGGCCCTTCCGAGCATTCGAATACCCGTCGCATAGATGGAGGCCCAGGTCGGCAGGTCCGGCACGACGGTCTGAGATCTCAGCCATCCGAAACACGAGTTCGCGGCATAAAGGTAGAACCTGACACGCCAGTTTCCGCGCAGCGCAGCAGCCGGCAGCATCTGTGCAACACTTTCTTCCGCCGCCTCGATCCCGGCCTCCGTCGAGGCGAAGTAGCGGTCGTCCAGGTCCATGACAAGCTGGGAGCCGGAGAGTGACAGCGCGTAAACGGGGGCCGCGCTTTTGCTTTCCTTCTTGATGAGGATCGGCGAAAGGCCAGCTATGCTGTGCAGCACGTTGGCGGCATCGTAAAGCGGCGATCCATGGAAAGCCACGTGCGGTGCCTTTCCTTCCCAGCTCGCCCTCGGATCTATGAGTAGGAAGCCCTCGTGTTGCTGCGAGGGGATAATATTCCGCAATTGTAAATCGCCGTGAATGAAGGAGGACGGAGCCGCATCGTCTGTCATGCGGCTCACGGCCGTATCCAGCATCGTGAGCGGCGCAGCGAAGGTACGTCCGTTGATGATCACGCGGCTCGCGACGATGTCCGAAAGAGGGGGAAGGCCCACAATCCGCCCGGCATTGATGCGCATGGCCTCGTTGTCGGTCAGGAGTGCGGTGGTCCGTCCCGTGAGGTGATACTGATCGAGCCGCCAGGCCTCCGGCGTCAGTGTCTCCGAATAGATCGGGGCCATGCAGTTTGCAAAGCGATTGAGGGTACGTTCCCATCCTTCGACCAGTTCGCCCACACCATCGTAGAGATCATGTTCGATCGTCACGTCTTTGCCAGCTTCCATGGCGAACCACCCGACAGATCGTTCGACGGATCGGCAATACACCGCGGGAAAATCGATATGCGGTGCACTGCTCGTGAATTTCCGGGCGGCTTCGAAGAAGTCCGTCTCCTCGCGCATTACATCGCTTGCGCCGATCTTGATGACGACCGACGGCTCTGCGCTAACGTAGAACAAGGCGAGGGAGCCCGTTCCACTCGTCAGCCGACGAAAAGTAGGCGCAAAGCCGCGGTTTCTCACCGATCGATTGGCCATGCATGAGTCCAGCGCTTGCTGGACGCACATGGTCATATCGGGGGGAGAAGCATGAAGGTGGCTGTTCATGGGAGGACTCTTTTAGTTACGCGTCGGGGCCAGCAGCTCACGCGGCGACGGCCGGGACTGCGCCGATCGCTTCCAGCGCGTCGAGGGCTGATGCGAGCGATTCGAGCTCGATCGTCAGCGGCGGCAGGAATTTCAGGACCTCATCGTTGGGCCCGCAGGTCTCCGCGATGACGCCACGACGATAGAGTCCCCGCGAGAGGTTCTGGGCGATGGCTGCGTCCGTGAAGGCGAGACCAGTGAAGAGCCCGCGCCCCCTGATCGAAGCCACGCCTGGTGGAAAGAGGGGGACGATTTTTTCGAGTCTGCTTCGAGAGGAAGGCGGTCTTGCGGGCGATCCCGGTCGCGAAGCTGTCGTCGGTCCAATAGGCGTGGATCGCCGCCGTTGCGCCGACAAAGCCGAGATTGTTACCGCGGAACGTGCCATTGTGTTCGCCCGGTGCCCATTTATCGAGTTCGGGTTTGCGAAGGACGACCGCGAGCGGCGTCCCAAATCCACTGAGCGATTTGGACAGGGTTACGATGTCCGGCACGACGCCGGACTCCTCGAAGCTGAAGAATGTTCCGGTGCGCCCGCATCCGGCCTGAATATCGTCCACGATCAGGAGGGCTCCGACCTCCTTGGCGAGCTCGCTGATCTTCCGCAGCCATTCCGGCCGGCAATGCGAAAGACCGCCCTCTCCCTGAACGGTCTCCACGATGAAGGCGGCCGGTGCTGCGCCATAGATCGACGCTTAGCGACCGTTGCACGCCCTCGGGCGCCGCATGGAAATAATCGACAAAGTCCGGGAAGTAGATGTGCTCGGTGAAGGGGCTTGTATCCTTCAGCTTGACGCCCTGTCCGCGCCAGATCAGGTGAAGCTGAACGTCCGGGTAGCGACCAAGCAGGTCGAGGGCGATCTCGATAGCGCTTTGGCTGGCGCCAACGATCGCAAGGCTCCTTGGGGCCGCCTCGAGTCCGATAGCATTGAGACCAAAGAGGTACTGGGAGGCATGAAAGATACGCTTATCGTTCACCTCGGCGAAGACGGGCGGCACCAAGGGCGATCGACCGGGCGCAAATGCGATCGTTCGAGCCAGGCGCGTTCTGCCGTCGGCCGATCGGATTTGATAGAGATCGGCACCAAGCGACCGATCCACCTGGATCGATACAATTTCCTCGCCGTAGGAGACGACCTCGGCAAATTGCTCTGCGACCCAGCGGACATAGCCCGCGTACTCCGTGCGCGGCGGGAACGGCTGATCGAGATTGAGGAAATCGAACAAGCGTCCGACGGACTCCAGATAGCTCAGGAAACCGTATCGGCTGCGTGGATTTCTGGGAGTGGCGAAATCCCGAAGCGGATTGTGCTGGATGTCGCTTCCCTCGAGAAGCATTCCCGGCTGCCAATTGGGCTCAAGAGATCGCTCGAGAAAAAGAACATTCCCTCGGAAATGCGCCTCCTTCATCATCACCGCCAGAGCGATGTTTGCGGGACCAAAGCCGATCCCAATGCAATCGTAGATATCGCGCATCATTGCCAGTGCACCTCAGCGGTTTGCGGACACAATCGATGAAAGTCTGTTCGTGGAAATCGCGCGGCGAGGGGCGGCTCACCTGTCCGGACGGCCGCCGGATCGTTTCATGCGCGATACCGGCCGGCCGCGGAGATGTTCGCTTGACCACGCGTGCGCCGCGCAGCTCGAACCGGGAGATACTTCTCTCAAGGCTGATCGCGGCGAAGGATCATTCTTCCAATGACGCTGCCCGGAAATCGCCAGTTCTCCGTTCGGGCTGAAGCGAGCCTTACGGCTCGGCCTGAAAGCGGCCGTATGAATTCCGTCGACGGCGTAGCGGCCATCGTCGAAAGATTGCGCGTAGCCCATCCGATGCCCCATCGCCTTGGTCTTCAAAATCTTCGGGAGCCGCTGATTGGTCCGCACTGATCTTGCGTGACACTTTTGTGAATTAGTTGCGCCGAGGCAATTGACAATTTCTAATACACATTAGAAAAGCCAGCGCATGACCTTCGCGAACCTTCCACCCCTCAATGCCTTGCGCTATTTCGAAGCTGCGGCCCGCAGGAGGAGCTTCACGTCGGCGGCCGAAGAACTGCACATCACCCAGAGCGCGGTGAGCCAGCAGATCAGAAACCTGGAAAGTTTCATCGGAGCCGCTCTTTTCAAGCGCGGCACTGCGACGGTCGTATTGACCGACATCGGCAAGAAATATTTTGAAACTGTCAGCAAGGCGCTTGAGCGTATTGATACGGCGACGTCCAAAGCGAAGACAACGCAGCGAAGCAAGAAGATCGAGCAAATCTGCCTTAGCGTGTCGCCGTCGTTCACGCATCTATGGCTCGTCAAGCGTCTCTATAAATTCCACCAGGACGTGAAAGACATCCAGTTGGCCCTGAATGTCACGCGGCACTACGTGGATTTCGAAGTCGAGAACGTGGATATGGCCATCCGTCACGGCGATGGTGAATGGCCCGGCCTTCATGCCGATCTTCTGATGAAGGACCGCATGGTGGCGGTCTGCAGTCCACGGCTCCTTCAGAAGCAGCGGGTGCCGAAGAGTCTGCCGGAGATTGCCAACTATCCCATCATCGAGGATCCCGTCTATCGGTACTGGGCCCGCTATGCCCGCCAAGTCGGCCATCAACTCGATCTGACCGACGCCGTCCAATACGATGACAGCGGGGTCATCGTCGAAGCCGCCATCAACGAGCAAGGTATCGCGATGGCGCGTGCATCGCTCGCTTCCGCGGCTCTTGCGCGCGGCCAGCTCGTCAAGCTGTTCGACGCCGATTTTTCCGACGCACTCGGATATTACATCGTTTTTCCATCTGCCCATAAGATTCGTCGAAGCGTGACGCGTGTGAGCAAATGGTTGCGACTGGAAGCTTCGCGTGAGCGCACCATCTAGTTCCTTCCAGGTCGGACCCGCCTGAGCGCGTTAGCTATCTCGGATATCTTGCTAGCGCGGCAGAGCGGACGCCGCGCCAGAGACGAACAGGGCGGCCGCCTCGGCCTAGTTCCTGGGTAGGGCTCGCCGGCTACATCGAGCACGGGATGGGCCACCGAGCAGATATGCGAGTGAATGCAGCGCAAGTCGTGCAGGCGATCGAGATGCCGCTCGGCGTCGGCGAGTTAGGTGTTACGCGGCCTGGACATTTCCACCAGCAGTTTGCGCGCCTCGTTGGCATCGCCCGACATGAGCACATCGAAGGCGATGCACAGCGAGTCCATAGTCCGCTGGTAGAAGGTTGCCAACTGCAACGCGCCCGCATCACCCCTTTGTTGCGGTGCGTTTGTTAGGCGGGATGCCCAATTTCGAAGCTCAAATTGCCGCGTTGAAGGCAGCAAAGCCGCGATCGAGATCAGCCTTGAGGTCCTCGACGCTCTCGAGCCCGATATGCAGACGCAGCGTCGGACCGCCCGGGGCCCACTTCGTTGCCGTGCGATAACTGTCGCAGTCGAAGGGGATGGCGAGGCTCTCGAAGCCGCCCCAGGAATAGCCCATTCCGAACAGCTTGAGGCTATCGAGCATGGCATCGACTGCCTTCTGCGGCGCGGGCTTCAAGATGACGCTGAACAGGCCGGAGGCGCCGGTGAAGTCGCGCTTCCAGATCGCGTGGCCCGGATCTGTCTCGAGCGCGGGATGGAGCACGCGCGCAACCTCCGGCCGCGTGGCGAGCCAGCGCGCCACGTCGAGCCCCGAGCGATAGTGCTGTGCCAGCCGCACCGACAGCGTGCGCATGCCGCGCAGCGCGAGGAAAACGTCGTCGGGCCCCGCGCAGACACCGAGCAGGCGGATGGCCTCGGTCACGAGCGGCCACGCCTTGGCATTTGCGGAGATGGTGCCGAACATGATGTCGGAATGGCCGCCGATATATTTGGTCGCGGCCTGCATGCTGATGTCGACGCCCTGGTCGAGCGAGCGATGATAGAGCGGCGTCGCCCAGGTGTTGTCGTCGATGACGAGCGCGTCGCGGGCGTGCGCGACCTCGGCGACCGCGCGAATGTCCGGCATCTCGAAGGACTGCGAGCCCGGCGCTTCCACCAGCACCGCGCGCGTATTGGGCTTGAACAGGGCTTCGATGCCTGCACCGATCAGCGGATCGAAATAGGTGGTCTCGATGGCGTAGCGCGCGAGCAGGCCGTTGCAGAAATTGCGCGTGGGCCGATAGACGTTGTCGCAGACGAGCAGGTGATCGCCCGCCTTCAGCACCGCGAGCAGGGTGGTGGTGATCGCAGCCAGGCCCGACGGCGCGATGCCGACGCCGGCGCAGTTCGGTCCCTCCAGCGCCATCAGCGTCTCCTGGAGCGCCTTGGTGGTGGGAGTGCCGTGGCGGCCATACTGGAACTCGCCGCGATGGGCGTGCAGGTCCTCGGCCGTCGGGTAGAGCACGGTCGAACCGTGCACGACCGGCGGATTGACAAAACCCTTCTGCGCCTTGGTGTCGCGGCCGGAGGTCACCAGCCGGGTGTCGGGATGTTGCGAGAAGGGCTTCGCGCCCGCAGAAGAATCCATGCGTGTGCTTTCAAAACTGGGATTGTCGGCGCGGAAAGTCCCCGCGCGGGACGGCGGATCGACCGCAACTGGTAATAACAGATCACAGAAGAGTCCCGTCAACCCCTTGACCCGGCTCGCCAGTCGTTCTGTGATGCGCAGGTGCTATTCTGTCGCCGCATGTTGAGGGGCTTGCCGCGACCTTCGATCCACCGCCCGAGGGACCATGCCTGACAGCCTGGCGTCCAACGGTTTCCGGCAGGGGATCAACGGGGTTGGCCCACAGCTTGCACGATGTTCAGCGAAAGACGTTCAGCGAAGGATGTTCAACGAACGTTCCCATACGCCATTAGATTAGAGACGACCGCACGTCGCCCCCAACACGATGCCCTTGAAAGGCTTCAGCCCATGAAACGCGTAACTCTGGTTCTCACCCTTGCTCTCGCCGCCGGCCTGTCCGCCCCGGCCGCCCAAGCGCAAACGCTCAAGACCATCAAGGACAGGGGCATGCTGTCCTGCGGCGTCAGCCAGGGCCTGCCGGGCTTCTCGTCGCCGGACGACAAGGGCAACTGGACCGGGCTCGACGTCGACCTCTGCCGCGCGGTCGCGGCGGCCGTCTTCAACGATCCGACGAAAGTCAAATACGTGCCGACGTCCGCCAAGGACCGTTTCACCGCGCTGCAATCCGGCGAGATCGATCTGCTCTCGCGCAACACCACCTGGACGATCTCGCGCGATACCTCGCTCGGCGCCAATTTCGCCGGCGTGAACTACTATGACGGCCAGGGCTTCATGGTGAAGAAGTCGCTCAAGGTGAATTCGGCGCTGGAACTCAACAGCGCCTCGGTCTGCGTCCAGACCGGTACGACCACCGAGCAAAATCTCGCCGACTACTTCAAGGCCAACAACATGAAGTACGAGGTGATCGCGTTCGCCACCAACGACGAGACGGTCAAGGCCTATGAATCCGGCCGCTGCGACGTCTTCACCACCGACCAGTCTG
Source organism: Bradyrhizobium sp. UFLA05-89 (assembly GCF_059803475.1). NCBI lineage: Bacteria > Pseudomonadati > Pseudomonadota > Alphaproteobacteria > Hyphomicrobiales > Nitrobacteraceae > Bradyrhizobium > Bradyrhizobium sp. UFLA05-89. Next base: position 26,931 of record NZ_JBANBA010000035.1, read on the forward strand.
GCCTCTACGCCAACCGCCTGAAGCTTGCCAATCCCAACGACCACATGGTGCTCCCGGAAATCATCTCCAAGGAGCCGCTCGGTCCGATGGTGCGCCACGGTGATGACCAGTGGTTCGACATCGTCAAATGGACCCTGTTCGCGATGGTCACGGCCGAAGAGCTTGGCATCACCTCCAAGAACGTCGACGAGAAGGCGAAGTCGGACAATCCCGAACTGAAGCGCGTCCTCGGCACCGACGGCAATTTCGGCGAACAGCTCGGCCTGACCAAGGACTGGGTGGTCCGGATCGTGAAACAGGTCGGCAATTACGGCGAGGTGTTCGACCGCAACGTCGGCACCGGCTCACCGCTGGGTATTGCCCGCGGCCTCAACAGCCTTTGGAACAAGGGCGGTCTCCAGTACGCTCCGCCGATCCGCTGATTGCCAAGCCCACGGCTTGCGGCGATGAGCACCGAGGCCCGAAAACCACCGCCGCAGATCGCGCTGAAGCTGAGGCGCGCTCTCGGTGGTAAGGCTGGCTGGAACGGCGTCGCCGTCCAGCTCGCCTTCGCCGCGATCCTGGGCTGGATGGCCTATGAGATCATCTCCAATGCCCGCGCCAATCTGGAAAACCAGCACATTGCTGCCGGTTTCGGATTCCTGAGGAACAATGCGGGCTTCGACGTCAATCAGACCCTGATCCCCTACACCGGCTCGGACACGTTCTTGCGCGTGTTCGTGGTCGGGCTTCTGAACACGCTGGTGGTCTCGGTCGTCGGCATCTTCTTTGCCACCATCATCGGCTTCATCGTCGCGCTGTGCCGGCTCTCCCCCAATTGGCTGCTGTCACGCGTCGGCGAGATCTATGTGGAGATCATCCGCAACCTGCCGCTCCTGTTCCAGCTGCTGTTCTGGTACCTCGCGGTGCTCGCGGCCTTACCCAATCCACGGCAGAGCATCTCGCTGCTGGGCATTGCCTTCATCAGCAACCGGGGACTGGTCATTCCACGCCCGGTCGGCGAAAGTGGATTCGAGGCGTTCCTGGTGGTGCTGGCGCTCGGCATCGTCGCTTCGTTGGCGCTGCGCGTCTACGCGCGGCGCGAGCTCTACCAGCGCGGCCGCATGATCCGGATCTGGCCCTACGTGCTGGGCCTTCTGTTCGGGCTTCCGCTCGTCACGATGCTGATATTCGGTCTGCCCTTCACCTTCGAGCTGCCGCAGCTCAAGGGCTTCAATTTCGCCGGCGGCTCGCGGATCATTCCGGAATTCGTGGCGCTGTCGGTGGCGCTGTCGACTTACACGGCGGCCTTCATCGCCGAGATCGTGCGCGCCGGTATCCTGTCCGTGCACAAGGGACAGATGGAGGCGGGATCCTCGCTGGGCTTGAGCCGCGGCACCACGCTACGGCTGATCGTGGTGCCGCAGGCCATGCGCGTGATCGTCCCGCCACTGACCAACCAGTATCTCAACCTCACCAAGAACTCCTCGCTTGCCGTCGGGATCGGCTATCCTGATCTGGTCTCAGTGTTCGCCGGCACATCGCTCAGCCAGACCGGGCAGGCGATCGAGATCATCGCCATGACCATGGCCGTCTACCTCCTGATCTCGCTCTTCACCAGCGCCGTCATGAGCGTCTATGGCTGGCGCATCAACCGGAGCCTGGGAGCATGACGGATATCACCGCGTCATCCTTCGTTCGCCAGGACCTCGTTGCGGAGCGGCCTGCGCCGGTGAAGACCACCGGCTTCGTCGGCCTTGTGCGCACGCGCCTGTTGAACTCGCCGACCAACATTCTCTTGACGATCCTCGGCGCGCTGCTGCTCTGGTACACCGTCATTCCCGCGCTCAGATTCCTGGTGGTCGACGCCGTCTGGACCGGAAAGGACCGTACGGCGTGCCTGCCCGAAAATGCGGGGTATGTGGTCGGTGCCTGCTGGCCCTATATACAGGCGAAGCTTCCGCAGCTCATCTATGGCTTCTATCCCGAGGCGGAACGCTGGCGGGTCAATCTGACCTTCATCCTGGCGGCAGTCCTTTTGTTGCCGCTGCTGATTCCGCGCCTGCCGGCGAAGGGACTCAATGCCGGCCTGTTCTTCTTCGCCTTCCCGGTGGTCGCATTCTTCCTGATGCACGGCGGCGGCATCACCGGTTTCGGCCTGAGCTGGACCGCCGGCCTGCTGCAACTGTTCGACGACAGCGTCATCGGCGCGGGGCAGGTACTGGTCAGCCTCGGCAAGAGTTCGGCCATCGGTCCGCTTTTGTGGGTCGTCGGAAACTTCATCGTGCTGGTCGGCACCGCGATCCAGTGGCTGATCTTTCCGCTGACCTGGCTGCGCGATCAGATCCAGGCAAGTAGCCAGTCGGTCTGGATCGATTTCGCGATCACAACTATCGTCGTCTCGTTGATCCTGTTCTTCCTGGGCGGGGGAATGCGCACCGGCTGGCGCGCGCTTGCATCGAGCATAGCGACGTTCATCGGCACCGCGCTCGTGATCAAGCTGATGGGGCTCGATCACGGCGGCCTGCCGATCGTCGATACACGCCTGTGGGGTGGGCTCCTGGTGACGCTGGTGGTTGCCGTGACCGGCATCGTCACCTCCATGCCGATCGGCGTCGCGCTGGCGCTCGGGCGCCGCTCGACGATCCCGCTGATCCGGATCTTCTCGATCGCCTATATCGAGTTCTGGCGCGGCGTGCCGCTGATCACCGTGCTGTTCTTCGCGACCTACATGCTGCCCCTGTTCCTGCCGGGCAACTTCACGGTCGACGGCCTGGTGCGCGCATTGATCGGCATTGCGTTGTTTACCGGCGCCTACCAGGCCGAAAACATTCGCGGTGGGCTCGCTGCGGTTCCGCGTGGGCAGGGAGAGGCGGCTTCAGCACTGGGCCTGTCCTGGTGGAAGACCACCTCGCTGATCGTGCTGCCGCAGGCGCTGCGCCACGTCATCCCGAGCCTCGTCAACAGCTTCATCTCGCTGTTCAAGGACACTTCTCTGGTCTCGATCGTGGCGCTGTTCGATCTGCTCGGCTCGCTCAGGGCATCCTTCTCCGACCCGGTCTGGTCGACGCCGTCGACGGCGTTCACCGGCTTTGCCTTTGCCGGAGTCCTCTATTTCCTCTTCTGCTTTGGAATGTCGCGTTACTCACTCTTCGTCGAGAACCGACTCAACGCCCATCGCCGCAACTGAACGGGGTCACCATGTCCGCCAGCCCGATCGTCAAGATTTCCGGCCTCAACAAATGGTATGGCGACTTTCACGTGCTGCGGGACATCGATCTCGAGGTCGAGAAGGGCGAGCGCATCGTGATCTGCGGTCCCTCGGGCTCGGGCAAGTCGACGCTGATCCGCTGCATCAACGCGCTGGAGGAGTTTCAGGAGGGCGAGATCGTCGTCGACGGTATCGAGCTCGGGCCGAACCTGAAACACATCGACGCGGTGCGCCGCGAGGTTGGCATGGTATTCCAGAGCTTCAATCTATTCCCGCACCTCACGGTGCTCGACAATTGCACGCTGGCGCCGATCTGGGTCCGCAACATCCCGAAGAAGGACGCCGAGGCGACCGCGATGAAATTCCTGGAGCGGGTCAAGATCCCGCACCAGGCCAACAAGTTTCCGGGCCAGATGTCCGGCGGCCAGCAGCAGCGCGTCGCGATCGCGCGCGCACTCACCATGAATCCGAAGGTGATGCTGTTCGACGAACCCACCTCGGCGCTCGACCCAGAAATGGTCAAGGAGGTCCTCGACACCATGGTCGACCTCGCCAAGGAAGGCATGACCATGCTCGTCGTGACGCATGAAATGGGCTTTGCGAAGGAGGTCGCCAACCGCGTGGTGTTTATGGACGCCGGTCAGATCATCGAATCCAACACGCCGCAGGAATTCTTCGCCCATCCGCAGCACGCGCGCTCACAGCTTTTCCTGAGCCAGATATTGCGGTGATCTCGATCCTCATGGTGAGGAGCGAGCAAAGCGCGCGTCTCGAACCATGAAGGCCCCTTCGTCCTCGCGGCCATCCTTCGAGACGCGGCGCAAGGCGCCGCTCCTCAGGATGAGGTCGGAAGGCGCGCCGCGCCTTACACAAACGGCGGCTTGATGTTGCTGCGCTTCTCCAGCCAGGCCGGCACCGGCAGATTCTTGGCGCGCATGAAGTCCGCATTGAACAGCTTGGACTGATAGCGGCTGCCGGAATCGGCGAGCACGGTGACGATGGTCTTGCCGGGCCCGAGCTTCTTCGCGAGGCGAATGGCGCCAGCGATGTTGACGCCCGTCGAGCCGCCGAGGCACAGGCCCTCATGCTGGAGCAAATCGTAGATCAGGTTGACCGCTTCCTCGTCGGGAATGAGGAAGGCATCGTCGACCTTCGCGGTCTCGACGATTGCGGTCGCGCGGTTGAGCCCGATACCCTCAGTGATCGAGCCGCCGGACGTCGCAGTGGGCTCGCCGGTCCGGAAATATTCGTACATCCCGGCGCCGTGCGGATCGGCACAGGCGATGGCGACGTCCTTGTTTTTCTCCTTCAAATAGCGGCTGACGCCGGCAAGCGTACCGCCGCTGCCGACCGAGCAGGCGAAGCCGTCAACCTTGCCCCCGGTCTGCTGCCAGATTTCGGGGCCGGTGGATTCGTAATGCGCCTTGGCATTGTCGAGGTTGTTCCACTGGTCGGCGAACAGCACGCCGTTCGGCTCGCTCTTGCGCAACTCATCCGCGAGTCGGCGCCCGACATGCTGGTAGTTGTTGGGATTGGCGTAAGGCAGCGCCGGCACCTCGACGAGCTCGGCGCCGCACAGCTTCAGGAAATCCTTTTTCTCCTGGCTCTGGGTCTCCGGGATCACGATCAGCGTGCGATAGCCGCGCGCGCTTGCCACGACTGCAAGGCCGATGCCGGTGTTGCCGGCGGTTGCCTCGACCACCAGGCCCCCCGGCCTCAGTTCGCCGCGCTTCTCGGCCTCCAAGATCATCCATTTGCCGGCGCGGTCTTTCACCGACTGGCCGGGATTCATGAATTCGGCCTTGCCGAGAATGGTGCAGCCGGTCTGTTCGGACGCACGCTTGAGCTTGATGAGGGGAGTGTTGCCGATGGCTTCGACAACGTCGTTTTTGATGGTCATGTCAGGCAATTACCGGCTGGTTCTGTGAGGTGATCGAGACCCTAAAGTAGGGTCTCCGGCCACACAAGGCGAGGGCGCAAAGTCTTAATGCTGCTTTGCGAAGACGACCTGCCGGACGTCGATATTTCCGGAGAGGAAACCGGCCTCGCAATAGGAGAGATAGTACTCCCAGAGTCGCCGGAACCGATCGTCGAAGCCGAGCGGCACGAGGTTGGGCCAGGCGCTGCGGAAGTTATTTCGCCAGGTGGCAAGCGTCTTGGCATAATCTTGCCCAAAGATGCGCTCTCGGATGACGGGGACACCAAACGTCTCGCCAAGGGATTTGAGCACGGCGGGCGAGGGCAGCATGCCGCCGGGAAACACGTAGCGCTGGATGAAGTCGACCTCGCGCCGATAGGTCTGAAACAACCCGTCCTGGATGGTGATGGCCTGGATGCCGGCAAGACCGCCCGGCAACAGGCGATCACGTAGCTGCGCGAAATATTTCGGCCAAAACTGCTCGCCGACGGCCTCGATCATCTCGATCGAGGCGATGCGGTCATACCGGTCGCGCTCATCGCGGTAGTCCTGAAGGCGGATCTCGACCTTGTCGGAGAGACCGGCGTCCTGGATGCGCTTTTGCGCAAAGTCGCGCTGCTCGGTCGAGATTGTCAGCCCGACAACGTGCGCACCAAAAGTCTTGGCCGCGTACTCGGCAAATCCCCCCCAGCCGCAGCCGATCTCGAGCAGCTTCTGTCCCGGCTTGAGATCGATGGCTTCGGCGAGCCTGCGATACTTGTTGGTTTGGGCTGCCGTGAGATCGGTGGTGTTCTCTTCGAACAGCGCCGAGGAATAGGTCATGCTCGGATCGAGCCAGGCGGAATAAAAGGCGTTGCCGATGTCGTAATGCGCATGGATATTGCGCCGCGCCTGGCGCCTGGTGTTGCGGTTGAACCAGTGCCGGACCACCTGGACGAGGCGCATCAGCGGCTTGTCGCGGAGCATGGCCTGGATCAGGTCGTGGTTGACGCAGAAGATATAGAGGAACTGCGTGAGATCGGGCGTATCCCAATCGCCCGCGAGATAGGCTTCGGCAATCCCGATATCGCCGGCATTGATGAGGCGCGGCGCAAAATCGTAATTGTGCAGCCGCATCACGGCATTCGGGCCGGGCTCGAGGCCGCCGAGCCGGATGACGCGGCCGTCGGGCAGGATCACGTCGAGCGTGCCGCGCCTCAGACGTGAGCCGAAGGCGAGCGCGAGGCGAACCAGGCGGGGCAGGTCTGCGAGGACCGTCTCGACATTGTCGGGGGTGACCGGAATCGCGTTCTGCATCGGCATCACCTGAACTGGCACTGTCCGACCGCTCAGGTAGCCGCGCCCATCCCGGTTCTCGCTGGACCCGAGAGCGCCCCCGCAGGCAGTCAGCGACGGGTAGTATAAGCGCGCGTTTCCGCGGCCGCCAAGCTGTCGCGTTGTCGGCAATGCCCCCTGCCGCTCGATGTCTGAAGAGCTTCGGTGCGCTGCGGCGCAGGATTCAGTGGAGGGCAGCCCTTCTGTGGCCGTCCCGATCCCGCTGTGGCGGCAATACCACATGAAATGTTGGTAAGCTTGTCGACGCCGGGGAGCGCGTCGAAATGCGAGAAAGCCCTATAGAAGTAGGCAAAACCTGCGTGTTTCGCGACTTCGTGAAGTCCATTTGCGGGGCGGGCTTCGCAGTTGCGGGACTGTCCGCCCCGGCCACGCCCCGCTAATATGCGGCACGGTTGCAGGAAAGCATCACGCTGTGAACGAAACGGAGACCATCCCCCAACTGAACCACCGCGAATCGGTTAATCCGGCCGCGCGGTGGCAGTTGCGTCTGCCCGGCAGGGGGTGGATGTGACCCGAAGATTTCCGATGGTCGTCGTCCGGCGATCGTACTGTCCCGCACGTGAGCTGCTGGTTGGGCTGCTGGGCGCAGTGGGCCGGGCGGTGGCGCTTGGCCTGGCACTGAGCTCCGCCGGCTGCGTGCTGACGCAGGACTTACCCGATCCGGCGCTCGACGTGCCCAGCCAGTATAAATACGCCGGCAAGCCCGATGCGCCGCCGCCGCTCGACTGGTGGCGCGGCTTCCGCTCGGCGGAGCTGACGCAATTGATGGAGGAGGCACAGACCGTCAACCTGGACATCGCCGCCGCCGTCTCGCGCATCTTCGAGGCCGACGCCCAGGCGCGGCAGGCCGGTGCAGCCCTGCTGCCGAGCTTGTCCGGCTCGGGCTCGGAGACCTATTCGCGGACGTCAGGCTCCTCGTCCTCCGGACTCACCAACGGCGGCCGCGAGGTCGTCAACTATTCGGCCTCGCTGAGCGCGAGCTACCAGCTCGATTTCTGGGGCCAGAATCGGGACGCATTGCAGTCCGCCGAAGAGACCGCCCACGCCAATCGCTTCGATCGCGACGTCGTGGCGCTGACCACGCTCACCAGCGTTGCCAACGCGTATTTCCAGGTGCTGGCCTCGCAGGATCGCTTGCGCACCGCGCAAAGCAACATCGCCAGTGCCCAGCGGATCCTCGATGCCATCAAGGAGCGGCGCAAGGCGGGCACGGGCACGGACCTCGACGTCGCGCAGCAGGAGAGCGTGCTCGCCAACCAGAAGGCGCTGGTGCCGCCGCTGCGGCAGACGCTCGATCAGAACATCAACGCGCTGGCCGTGTTGGTGTCGCGCCCGCGGGAGAGCGTGCGGGTCGCGGGCGGCTCGCTGAACCAGATCGGGATCCCGCGCGTCACACCGGGACTGCCGTCCGAACTCTTGACGCAGCGGCCCGATATTCGCCGGCAGGAAGCGCAGCTGGCGTCCGCCACCGCCAATATCGGCAATGCCCGCGCGCAGTTCTTTCCGACCATCCAGCTCACCGGCAATGGCGGCTATCAGAGCTCGGCGCTGGTATCGCTGTTCCAGCCGCACGCGGCCTTCTTCCAGCTCGTCGGCAGCGCGACGCAGCCGATCTTCGACGGCGGCAAGATTCTCGGCAATTTCGAGTATGCCAAGGCACGGCAGGACGAGTTGCTCCAGACCTACCGCAAGACGATCGTCCAGGCTTTCGCGGATGTCGACAACGCGCTGTATTCGATCAAGCAGACCACGATCAAGCTGCAGTTGCAGCGCGAGGTCGTCGTGGCGTCACGCCGCGCGTTCGATCTCGCCGAGCAGCAGTTGCGCGCCGGCACGGCCGATATCGTGACGGTGCTCAACACCCAGCTGACGCTGTTCCAGGCGGAGGACACGCTGTCGCAGGCGCAGCTTGCCCGCCTGCTCGCGATCGTCAGCCTGTACCAGGCATTGGGCGGCGGTTGGGAGCCGAGAATGGAGAAACCGGTCAATGCTCTTTAAGCCGGACACGAAGGAAGGCGCGAAGGACGAGGCAGCCAAGCGCGGCTCGTCCCGGCGCGGCCGCCGCTTTGTCTCCACGCTGATCACGCTCGCGATCATCGGCGGGCTCGGCTATTTCGGCTGGACCGCGTGGCACCAGAAGCCTGCGAATGACCGCAATGCGCGGCCAGACCTCCCCGTGCCCGTGCTGGCGGCGTCCCCGCGCATCCAGGACGTGCCTGTTTATCTCGACGGCGTCGGCGCGATCCGCGCGCTCAACACCGTCACCGTGCGTTCGCAGGTCGATGGCAAGCTGATCGCGGTGAATTTCATCGAAGGCCAGGACGTCAAGAAAGGCGACGTGCTCGCCGAGATCGATCCCGCGATCTACCAGGCGCAGTATGATCAGGCCGTGGCCAAGAAGGCGCAGGACCAGGCTCAGCTCGCCAACCAGCGCATCGACCTCACACGCTACGAGCAGCTCGCCGCCACCAACGCCGGCTCCAAGCAGCAGGCCGACACCCAGCGCGCGGCGGTCGCGCAGACCGAGGCACTGATCAAGGCCGATCAGGCCGCGATCGACAATGCGGCGGCAACGCTGAGCTACACCAAGATCGTGGCGCCGCTCTCGGGCCGCGCCGGTCTTCGCCAGGTCGATCAGGGCAACATCATCCATGCCTCCGACACCACGGGTCTCGTCGTCATCACGCAGTTGCAGCCCATTGCGGTGTGGTTCAGCCTGCCGCAGCAGCAGATCATGCGCGTCAACGCCGCCGCGTCGAAAGGCGCATTGCCGGTCGACGTGTTCGGCAATGACGGTGTGACGGTGATCGACACCGGCAAGCTGACCGGCATCGACAACCAGGTCGACCCGACGACCGGCACGCTCAAGCTCAAGGCGGAATTCCCCAATGCCAGCTACCAGCTCTGGCCGGGCCAGTTCGTCAATGTCCGCCTCAAGGTCGAGACACTGCCGAAAGCACTGGTGGTGCCGACATCGGCCGTGCAACGCGGGCCGGTCGGCACCTTCAGCTATGTGATCGGCGAGGGTGATATCGTCTCGGCCAAACCCGTGACGGTGACGCAGCAGAATGAGCATGATGCCGTGATCGCGAGCGGTCTGTCGCCGACCGATCGTGTCGTCACCACCGGCTTTGCCAATCTCTCTGACGGCTCCAAGGTGATCATCGGCCGCGACGACCAGACGCCGTCGGCGGATCTTGCGCCGCGCAAGCGCAGCCGCGCGCCGGATGCCCAGAAAGGCGGTCAAGCCAAGGACGGGCAGGCAAAGGATGGGCAAGCCAAGGATGGGCAAGCCAAGGATGGACAGGCCAAGGATGGGGCCAAGGACCTGCAAGGCAAGGATGGCGAGCGCCGCGCCAAGCGGCAGAGCGGTGAGGGCGATCAGAAAGGCCAGACTGGACCGGCACAGGGGGCAGATTCATCGGGCAGTGGAGCGAAGCAGCCATGACCCCGACCTCGACCGGCTGATCACGTCATGGGCGTCTCCGAACCCTTCATTCGCCGGCCGATCGCGACCTCGCTGCTCGGCATCGCGCTGCTGATCGGTGGCGCGCTCGGCTACTTCTCGCTTCCGGTCTCGGCGCTGCCGCAGGTCGACTTCCCGACCGTGCAGGTAACGACGCAACTGCCCGGCGCGAGCCCCGATGTCATCGCCTCGCTCATTACCGCGCCGCTGGAGCGGCAGCTTGGCCAGATACCGTCGTTGTCGGCGATGAACTCGACGAGCTCGTTCGGCGTCAGCCAGATCTCGCTGCAATTCGATCTCAACCGCGACATCGACGGTGCGACGCAGGACGTGCAGGCTGCGATCAACGCAGCCGCCGGCGTGCTGCCCAAGACGCTGCCTTACCCCCCGACCTACGCCAAGGTGAATCCGGCGGATGCGCCGGTGATGACACTTGCGCTGCGCTCCGACACGATCTCGCTGCGGGTGATGAGCGACATCGCGGATACGCTCCTGGCGCAGCGGCTGAGCCAGATTTCCGGCGTCGGCCGCGTCTCGGTGCTTGGCGGACTGAAACCGGCGGTGCGCATCCAGGCCGACCTCGCGCGGCTGGCCGCCTACGGCATCGCCATGGAGGACCTTCGCAGCGCGATATCCAATGCCAACGTCTCGGGCCCGAAGGGGTCGCTCGACGGCGCGCAGCAATCCTACCTGATTGCGGCCAACGACCAGATCGCCGCGGCCGATGCCTATCGGCCGGTCATCGTTGCCTACCGCAATGGCTCGCCCGTCACCATCGGGGATATTGCTCAGATCGTCGACGGTCTGGAGAATGATCGGACCGGCGGCTGGTACCAGGGCTCGCCGGCGGTGATCATCGACATCCAGCGCCAGCCCGGCGCCAACGTGATCGACGTGGTCAGCCAGATCCGGGCCGAGATCCCGAAAGTCCAGCGCGCGATCCCGGCCGGCGTGAACCTGACCGTGGTCTCGGACCGGACCGTCACCATCCGGGCCTCCGTCCATGACGTGCAGTTCACGCTGATCCTTGCCGTCGTGCTGGTGACGCTGGTCGTGCTGCTGTTCCTGCGCTCGCTGCGCGCAACCGTGATCGCCGGCGTCGCGCTGCCGCTGTCGCTGATCACGAGCTTCGGCATCATGTATTTCGCCGGCTTCAGCCTCGACAACCTCTCGCTGATGGCGCTGACCATCGGCACCGGCTTCGTGGTCGACGATGCCATCGTGATGATCGAGAACATCGTCCGGCACATGGAGAACGGCGAGAGCGCGATGCAGGCCTCGCTCAGGGGAGCGAGCGAGATCGGATTCACCGTGATCTCGCTGACGGTGTCGCTGATTGCCGTCTTCATCCCGCTACTGTTCATGTCGGGCCTCGTGGGCCGGATGTTCCGCGAATTCGCGCTGACGCTGACGATCGCGGTCGTGACTTCGGCGGTGGTCTCGCTGACGCTGACGCCGATGATGTGCTCGCGCCTCCTCAAGCACGCGCACGAGGAGCTGGCTGTGCCGGGGCTCGCCGCGGTCAGCCGCTTCATCGATCGCACCGTCGAATTCTACCACAGGACCTTGCTGTGGGTTCTCGAGCATCAGCGCACGACGCTGGTCGTGACCTTCGGCACGCTGATCCTGACCCTCGTGATGTATGTCGTCGCGCCCAAGGGCTTTCTGCCGCTCCAGGATACGGCCTCGATCACGGCCGTGACGGAAGCCGGCGCCGACGTCTCCTTCGCCGAGATGCAGAAGCGGCAGGCGGAAGCCGCCGATGCCATCAAGGCCGATCCCGACGTGGTCGGCGTGGTCTCGGTGATCGGGGCGGGGTCGGTCAACCCGACCACCAATGTCGGACGCCTCGTCATGACGCTCAAGCCGCGCGGCGAGCGGCGCGACGACGTCAGCGTGGTCGTCGACAGGCTGAAGAACAGGGTTGCCGCGATCCCCGGCATGACCGTGTACTTCCAGCCGGTCCAGGACGTGCAGATCTCGACCCAGTCGAGCCGCTCGCAATATCAATACACGCTCACCGGCACCGACGCGGCATCCGTCTCGGAATGGTCGCGCAAGCTGGTCGCCGAGATGCGACGCGATCCGCTGTTCCGCGATGTGTCGTCGGAGGCGCAGGAAGGGGGGCTGCGCGCGCAGCTCGACGTCGACCGGACCCGCGCCGGCCAGCTAGGCGTCAACCTGCAAGCCGTCACCGACACCCTGAACGATGCCTTCGCGCAGCGCCAGATATCCACCATCTACGGCCAGGCCAACCAGTACCGCGTGGTGCTGGAGGCGCTGCCGATGTACCAGCGTGATCCGTCGATCCTGTCGAAGCTCTATCTGCCGGGCGCCGCAAGCGCCACCGTGGGCGCGCCTAACGCTCAAGTGCCGCTGTCTGCCGTGGCGACGCTCACGCGGACGACGGCGCCGCTGGCGATCTCGCACCAGGCGCAATTCCCAGCGATCTCGCTCAGCTTCAACCTGGCGCCGGGCGCCGCCCTCGGTGACGCCGTCGAGGCCGTGAAGGCGATCGAGACCCGCATCGGCATGCCCCGCAATATCGTCGGCGTTTACGCAGGCGATGCCGCCGAATTCGCCAAGGCGCTTGCCGGGCAGCCCTGGCTGCTGCTCGCTGCCGTCATCACGATCTACATCGTGCTGGGCGTGCTTTATGAGAGCTACATCCATCCGATCACGATCCTGTCGACGCTGCCGTCAGCCGGCGTTGGCGCAATCCTGGCGCTGGTCCTGTGCGGGCAGGACCTGTCCGTCATCGGCCTGATCGGCATCATCCTTCTGATGGGTATCGTCAAGAAGAACGCCATCATGATGATCGACTTCGCGCTGGAAGCCGAGCGCGGGCAGGGGATGGCGCCGACGGAGGCGATCGTTCAGGCCTGCCTGTTGCGCTTCCGTCCGATCATGATGACGACGCTCGCGGCGCTGTTCGGCGCGCTCCCGCTTGCGGTCGAAAGCGGCACCGGCTCGGAGCTGCGCTTTCCACTCGGCATCTCCATCATCGGCGGCCTCCTGCTCAGCCAGTTGCTGACTCTCTACACCACGCCGGTGATCTATCTCGCGCTCGACCGGATCAATCGCCGCCTCGAGCGCGCACTGCCCCCGGCCGAGCCGGGAGGCCCGCCGGTTGCGGGCGCAACCGAGGGGATGTGAGATGGCATCGATCTCGGAGCCCTTCATCCGCAGGCCCGTCGCCACGACGCTGCTCTCGATCGGGCTCTTCCTCCTGGGTGTCGTGGCCTACGAGTTCCTGCCGGTCTCGTCGGTGCCCAACGTCGACTTCCCCGCCATCTTCGTGTCGGCGAGCCGGCCTGGCGCAGACCCTTCCGTCATGGCGGCAACCGTCGCCGCACCGCTGGAGCGGCGCCTGGGCGAGATTGCCGGCATCAACCAGATCACCTCGACGAGCTCGCTCGGCACAACCAACATCCAGCTTCAGTTCAATATCGGCCGCGATATCGATCGCGCCGCGCGCGACGTGCAGGCGGCGATCAACGCATCGCTGATTGACCTGCCAAGCGATTTGCCGGCGCTGCCGCGCTTTCGCAAAGCGAATTCCGCCGCAGCCCCCGTCTACGTGCTGGCTCTGACCTCCAAGACGATCTCGACCGCCGCCATCTATGACGTCGCCGATACCGTGCTCGCGCAGAGGATCTCGCAGGTGCCGGGCGTCGGCAACGTGACGATCAGCGGCGCCGATCAGCCGGCAGTGCGCATCCAGCTCAATCCGGTCGCGCTGTCGAATGCCGGCATCGCCACCGACGACGTGCGGACCGCCATCATCAATGCCAATCCGCTCGGTCCGATCGGCATCTTCAACGGCGAGCGCCAGAGCGAGACGCTGGCGCTGAACCGGCAGATGCGCACCGCCAAGGAATTCCGCGACATCGTCATCAAGAGCTCGAACGGCAATTTCGTTCGTCTCGCCGACGTCGCCGACATCGAGGACTCCGTCCGCAACGCGCGTTCCATCGCCTGGTTCAACAAGCAGCCGGCGGTGCTGATCCAGATCACCAAGCAGGGCGATGCCAACGTCATCGATACCGTCGACCGGGTCAAGGCGCTGATCCCCGAGCTGAAGCAGTGGATTCCGGCAGGCGTGGATATCTCCACCCTGGTCGATCGCACCGGCACGATCCGCGCCAGCGTGCAGGACATGCAATGGACGCTGCTGGCGACCGCGATCCTGGTCATGGTCGTGGTGTTCGTGTTTTTGCGGCGGATCACCCCGACGATCGCGGCCGGCATCTCAGTGCCGCTTGCGCTCGCCGGCACCTGCGCCGGCATGTGGCTCGCGGGCTTCTCGATCGACAACCTCTCGCTGATGGCGCTCGCGATCTCCGTCGGATTCGTGGTCGACGACGCCATCGTGATGATCGAAAACATGTTCCGCAATCTCGAGCATGGCATGCGGCCGTTCCAGGCAGCGCAGGAGGGGGCGAAGCAGATCGGCTTCACCGTGCTGTCGATCAGCCTGTCGCTGATCGCGGCATTCACGCCGCTGATCTTCATGGACGGCATCGTCGGCCGCCTGCTGCGCGAATTCTCGCTGACGCTGACCTTTGCGATCGTGGTCTCGACGCTGGTCTCGCTCACGGTCACGCCGATGATCTGCGCCCAATATATCCGGAACACCACGTCGGAGACGGCCACGCTGTTCGACAGGGTGATCGAGGGATCGCTGTCGCGCATCGTCAATTTCTACGCGCGGACCTTGCGCGCCGTGCTTGAATTCCCGCTTTCGACGCTCATGGTCTTCTTCGCCACCATCGCCCTCACGGTGACGCTCTACGCCAAGGTGCCGAAGGGCTATTTCCCGACCGACGATTCCGGATTCATCATCGGCGCGACGCGGGCCTCCGCCGACATCTCGTTCCAGTCGATGCTGGGCTTGCAGCAACAGCTCGCCGACATCGTGATGGCCGATCCGGCCGTTGCCGGCATCGGCTCGGTGCTGGGCGGCGGCGGGCCGGGCCCGGCCACCTCCAACCGCGGCACGATGTTCATCAGCCTGAAGCCGCCGGCCGAGCGGAATTATGTCTCGACCGAGATCGTCATCGATCGCTTGCGCCGCAATCTCTTTCGTGTCGCCGGTATCCGCCTGTTCATGTTCGCGGCACAAGACGTCCGCGCCGGCGGACGGCAGAGCGACTCGAACTACCAGTATACGCTGTCGAGCACCGATCTCGACCTGTTGCAGCAGTGGGCGCCTATCGTCGCCAAGCGAATGGAGACGGTCGAAGGCATAACCGACGTTTCCGCCGATCGCGATCCCGGCGGATTGCAGCTCACCCTGTCCATCGACCGCCAGAACGCCTCGCGGCTGGGTGTCCGCGTGCAGGACATCGACAATGCGCTGAACAACGCGTTTGCGCAGCGGCAGATCTCGATCATCTACACCCAACGCAACCAGTACATGATCGTGCTCGAGACCGATCCGAAATTCCAGGTCGACCCGACCAATCTCGACCGCATCTATGTTGCGGGCGCCAATGACGTGCAGGTGCCGTTGTCAGCCGTGATCCGCGCCCAGCGCGGGCTCGCCTCGCTCGCCGTGTTTCACTCGCAGGGATTCCCCTCGACGACCGTGTCGTTCAACACCTTGCCGGACGTGCCGCTGCAGGTCGCGACCCAGAACATCCAGCGTGCGGTCGAGGAGTTGCACATGCCCGAAGGCATTCGCGGCAGCTTTGACGGCAACGCCGGCGATTTCGCCCGGACCAGCGGCCGGCAGCCGCTGCTGATCCTTGGCGCGCTGGTCGCGATGTATATCGTGCTCGGCGTGCTCTATGAGAGCCTTGCTCATCCACTCACGATCATCTCGACCTTGCCTTCGGCCGGGCTCGGGGCGCTGCTCGCTCTCCAGATCACCAACACGCCGCTGACGGTGATCGCGTTCGTCGGCATCATCCTGTTGATCGGCATCGTCAAGAAGAACGGCATCATGATGGTCGACTTCGCGCTCGACGCCGAGCGCCAGCGCGGCCTATCGTCGGCTGATGCGATTTTTGAGGCGTGCCGGGTGCGCTTCCGCCCGATCCTGATGACGACGATGGCTGCGTTGTTTGCCGGCATTCCGCTCGTCATCGCGACGGGGCCCGGCACGGAATTGCGCCGGCCGCTCGGCATCACCATCATCGGTGGCCTGTTCGTGTCGCAGATCCTGACGCTCTACACGACGCCGGTGATCTATCTCCTGATCGACCGGCTGCGCCGCCGCTCCGAGCCGGGTGCAGTGCATGCGCCTGCGGAATAACGGTTGTTGAAGCGCAGGGCCAAGCGTATAGCGGCTGGATGTCGAACCCGTCTGACGTCACCACCGCAGCTCCCGAACCAGTTGCCGAATGTCCACACTGCCAGAAGCCGATGCCGCTGTGCATCTGCGACAGCGTCACAGCGCTCGACAGCCGCATCGCGCTCCTGATCCTTCAGCATCCGCAGGAGCAGGACAGGGCGCTCGGCACCGCGCGGCTGACGGCGCGGCATTTTGCCGATGCGACGGTGCGGGTTGGGCTGTCATGGCCGAGCCTTGCCAAGGCGCTCGGACGACCGGTCGCGGATCCCGCGCGCTGGGCGGTGCTCTATCTCGGATCGGCGCGCGCCACCGATCTCGATAGCGACGCCGACATCATCGCGCTCACGCGCAAGGGCGAGATCGCCGACAATCAGCGCGCCATTTTGAACAGGATCGAGGGCGTGGTGCTGCTCGATGGCACGTGGAGCCAGGCCAAGGCGCTGTGGTGGCGCAATCCCTGGATGCTGAAGTGCCAGCGCGTGATCCTCAATCCCGCGAGGCCGTCACGCTACGGGCGCTTGCGCCGCGAGCCGCGCCGCGACGGGCTCGCCACCATCGAGGCTGCGGCCATGATGCTCGCGAGCCTCCAGCAACGGCCCGACATCGCCGAAACGCTGCATGCGAGTTTTGAACGGATGTTAACACGCTATCGCAAAGTGCTGGCGGAGACGCCTGAACTTGCGCCAAAACCGGCAGGCCGAGGCCGCCGGCGCGATTTTCGCCGCAGCCGCCGCGGCTGACCGCCAGCGCCGAGGGCTTGCCCGCTGCGGAGCGGACAGATAGAGACTCGGGGGGCATATATTGCCATCCCGTGATCGGGCCTAGCGTTGGAAAGCCAGGAGCGGGATGGGAAGTCGCATTCAGGCTGCGGCCAGGGAAATTGTCCGGCAAGGGGCGCAATTCGATCGCTGGGGCACGCTCGCCCTGATGGACATCTCCTTGCGTTATCGCCGCACCGTGATCGGCCCGCTCTGGATCACGCTGACTCTCGCGGCAACCATCGCCAGCGTCGGCACGGTCTATGCGACGCTGTTCAAGCAGGACGTCGCGGTCTTCCTGCCGTCCTTCGCCGTCGGCCTGATCGTCTGGACGCTGATCGCCGCAACGCTCCAGGAAGGCTCGAACATCTTCGTGGCCTCCGGCCATCTGATCAAGGCCGTGCCGGCGCCGCTGATCGTGCACGTGTTGCAGATGACGGCGCGCAACGTCGTCATCTTCCTGCACCATCTGCTGCTGGTCGGTCTGCTCTATCTCGTAGTGCCCTGGCCGCTGCACTGGACCCTGGTGCTCGCGGTTCCCGGCTTTGCGATCCTGCTG
Organism: Bradyrhizobium sp. UFLA05-89; assembly: GCF_059803475.1. Lineage (NCBI taxonomy): Bacteria > Pseudomonadati > Pseudomonadota > Alphaproteobacteria > Hyphomicrobiales > Nitrobacteraceae > Bradyrhizobium > Bradyrhizobium sp. UFLA05-89. The sequence continues at coordinate 44,455 of NZ_JBANBA010000035.1, forward strand.
GTCACGCTGGTCGGCGGTGCGACGGCGCTGGGTATGCTCTGCGCGCGCTTTCGCGATATTGGATCGGCGATCGTCAGTGGCCTGCAATTCGTCTTCTTCCTGACGCCGATCATCTGGACCGAGGACGCGGTACGCGGGACGGCCTTCCATTGGCTGACGCGGGTCAATCCGTTCGCGACGTTGCTCGATCTCGTGCGCAAGCCGCTTCTGTCGCAGCCTGCCGATCCGGAGCAGTGGCTGCTCGGATCGCTCTACGCGGTCGGCATGGCGATGATCGGCCTCGGCTGCTACGCGAGATACCGCCATCGCGTCGCGTACTGGATTTAGGTGCGCGCCATGAGCTCCGCTGCCCATATCGTGCTGCGCAATGTCTCGGTCGCGTTTCCCGTGCTGTCGTTTCGCGACCGCTCGCTGCGCAGCCGGTTCGTGCGCGCGGTGACGCTGCGGAGTGCCGGCAATGCGCCGCGCCCGCACCTTGTCTCCGCGCTGAACGGCGTCGATCTCGAGATCCGCGCCGGCGACCGGCTCGGCATCATCGGCGCCAACGGCGCCGGCAAGACCACGCTGCTCAGGGTGCTGGCCGGCATCTACCATCCGACCGCCGGCACGGTCGATGTCTGCGGCCGCTGCCTGTCGTTGTTCGATCTCGCCGCCGGCTTCGACGAGGAGGCGACCGGTTACGAGAACATCCTGCGGCGCGGGCTGGTGATCGGAGCGCGGCGCACCGAGATCGAGGCGCGGCGCGCGGAGATCGCCGAGTTCACCGAGCTCGGCGACCGGCTCGACCTGCCGCTGCGTACCTATTCCAGCGGCATGATGCTGCGCCTGATCTTCGCGGTCGCAACCGCGATCGAGGGCGAGATCGTGCTGCTCGATGAGTGGATCGGCGTCGGCGACCAGCACTTCCGCAGGAAAGCGCGGCAGCGGCTCGACGCGATCGTGGCGCGCGCCGGCATCCTCGTGCTCGCCTCGCACGACATCGATCTCATCAAGAACACCTGCAACCGCGCGATCCAGTTGCGCGACGGACGGATCGCTGCCGCAGGTTCGACCGAAGACATCCTCGGCCAATACCTGGCTGGCGCCGGCGAGGGCAGGGCTTAATCCAACCGCCGTTGGAACCTTGAGTCGGATTACCACCGCTTGTTGGCGTTTGTGACCTGACCAAGGCGGGCGCAGAAAAAAATGGAAATTATGGACTGGAAGCGCCGGCAGGGCTGAGCGAGTCTGGACATTGAGCACCACAGGCTAAAGTGGTGCCACAGGGAAGAACGCTCATGCTCGCCGCGCTCGAGATCAATTTCGCGCTGTGGGGGATGATTATCTGCGCAAGCATCAAGCTGGCCGAGATGCTTGGGTAGCGGCCGCCCCGCCGCAATCTGGACGACCTTCCAAAACTGATCGGGAAGTCGGATGAAGGCGGTTGCCTAAGTCCTTGATCCCCTATATCAGTCCGGCCTTACGGGGCCACGTGGCGGAGTGGTTACGCAGCGGTCTGCAAAACCGTTTACACCAGTTCAATTCTGGTCGTGGCCTCCATCACAACCTCCTGATTTCCCAGCGTAAATCATGCCAGCGTGCGGACCCCATTCCGCCAGATGATGCGACGCGGTCCGAACTCACCCGGATTTGTCCGGGGTTGGCGGTTAATCGCGATTCAGGTGCCTTGGCATGAAGATCGCATCACCTAGATGATGAGTCCTGAAGCCGAGAATCTTGGAGCGCACGTGGGCGAGATCGTCCGATTTATTCCGAAGTCCGAGATCGAGCGGGCCCGTCTGATACGGGAAGCCCGCGCGATCTATGAGAGCATCTTTCCGTCCACTGGTCCTGTTAGGGACTCACGTGAGTCGGACGACCAGTCAGGCACTGAGAGCTGATTGATTGTTTCCGCCAGATGCGAGGCGGCGACTGTTCTTACGGACGTAGCTTAAAGGGAAGAGTGCGGGACGTCGTGCTCAGCCGGCGGCGTACCAGCCATCCGGAAACGGCAGCAGCGGCCAAGCGCCTTCGTTGTCGTTGGCGGCCTTGAGCGACGCGTCGAATTTCCACGAGCGGGGCACGAATTCCTCCTCCGGTACGGGCTCGATGGCGGCCCGCACGGCATCCAGCAGCAAGTTGAATTCGGCTTCGCTCATCGCACCCTCCGGACCATTCCCGACGGCGCAAACTCGCAAAACCGGCTTTTTTCCCGATTGAGCGGATCGGTCGAATTTTATCGATCCGTCGATCGGCGCTCGTTTGGTTAGTGATTCCCTAAGAAAACCGGCGCGGAACCTAAGGGGTTCCACCGCTGCGCCAGTGTGAAAGAGATCACATTCCCAGAAGTTTCTTTCCCGTAAGTCTGGCGTGAAGCCGGTCAATGAAGGGCCGGGGCGGCCGAAGCCGACGGGAGACGCGACGATGAAGGCGAGGTTCCTGAAGTTAGCAGGCGTAAAGAGCCGGGCCCGGCGGGCCTCGACTCTCGGGTTGTTCCTGGCGCTGTTTGCTTCCGCCGCCTCCGCCCAAGGCACACCCGAACAGCGCCGGGCCTGTACCCCCGACGTCTATCGTCTCTGTGCCGGCGAGATCCCCAACGTTCGCGCCATCACCGCGTGCCTGCGTCGCAACAAGGCGAGCCTGAGCGAAGCCTGCCGCGCCGTGTTCGACCAGGCGGGCGGTTAAGCTGGCTACCTGTGGGTTCGTGCGCAGCAAGTTAGGTCAGGCGCAGTCGAAATCGGCGCCGCAGCCCTGTGGATATGCTGCGGACAAGCTGTGCGTGGCTGTGGCCCGGTTCTCGCATTTCGATGAAAATTGCAACCGGCGCGGGCAAGAAGTCTTGATCGGCGGTGGTGTATCGGTGAGCGGAGGTCTTTGAACGCCGTCCCTGTCGGCGGCGACTAACCAGTACAGTGCATAAGGATCAGTGAAACGTGATCGGTTTCTCGCCTTGTAAAGCACCAAAATGGTGCTTTAGTGCTTTTCATGAACCCGTCCCCCCGACAAGCGCCATCCGCACTGCGCTACAGGCTCGCCCCTGAGCCGGCCGTCAAAGCCGCGCTGGAGGCGACCTTCGACGCCTATGACCGCATGATGGAGATTCTGGAGGAGGTCGCCCGCACCCATAATGTGGGCTCCAACGTCGTGCTGCTGCATGCCCATGCCTACGACGCGATCCGGAAACAGACCGGCCTGCCGTCACGTCTGGTAACGCTGGGGCTGCGCGACCGCGCCGACTATCGCGCATCGAGCGGCCGGCGGCTGCCGCTCGACGACAAGCTCGCCAAGCTCAAGGGGCCGACCACGATCTCGATCGCCACCGTGCAAGGGCGCTTCAGCGTGCCGTTCGATTATGTCGGCTACGCCGAGGGCTGGGGCCAGAGCGTGCCCGCCCATCTGATCCGCACCGACGACGGTTTTGAAATTCACTACGGCGTCACGCCGAACAATCTGCCAGAGGAGGAGAACGCCATGGAGACCATCGCTGCCGCCCCCGAGAACTTCCTGTCCCGGGTCGGACGCCTGATCGCAGGCATCGCCTATGACGCGATCGAGCAGGCCGAAGGCAAGAACAAGCTGAAGGTCGTGGGCCAGGCCATCCGTGAGATCGAGAACGCGGAGAACGAGGCCCGCGAAGCGCTCGCCGCCGCGCGCGCCGAGGAATATCGGCTGAACGCCCGGCGCAGCGAGATCGAGCGCGCGATGACCGATCTCGCCACAAAGATCCAGGGCGCGATCGACGACAGCCGTGATGACCTCGCCCGCGCCGGCATAGCACGGCAGATGGACCTCGAAGCGCAGTTCGAGGTGCTGTCGCGCGCGATCGACGAGAACAACGAGAAGATCGAGCAGTGCGTTACCTCGTTGCGCGCGGTGCTCTCGGCACTTCAGGATGCCGAGCAGCGGCGCGCCGATCTCGAGAAGAGCGAGGCGGCCGCAGGCACACATTCTACCGCAACTTCGACGAAACAGACCGGCAACTCGGCTGCAGCAAAGGCGCTGCGCGCGGGCAGGGCGGTGGCGCGGGCCACCGGCGTGCCGGCCGGCATTGCGTTCTCGAGCGACATCGACGAGCTCAGCGCGTTGCATCGCGACAAGGAGATTGCGGCGAGGCTTGCGCGGTTGAAGACGCGCTCCTGAGTTCGCGGCCATGAGCACATTGCTCGAACATGTGATGGCGCCCGAGGTCAGGCCGTTCGCGATCGCGGCGGCCATGATCGTCATCGTCGGCTCGGTCGAGGTGGTCTCGATGATGGTCGGGGCCTCCCTGAGCGAGATCCTCGGCAACGCCGTCGACTTCGACCATCCCGGCCACAGCGGCGTAATCAACGCGATCTCCTGGATCAATCTCGGCGGCGTGCCGCTGTTGATCTTCCTGCTGCTGATGCTCGGCGCCTTCTCCATCACCGGTTTCCTGATCCAGGACGTGGCGCGGATGGTCGCCGGCCCCTTGCCGGCGAGCATCGCCTCGCTCGGCGCGGTGATCGTGTCCGTCCCGCTGGTGCGTGTCTCCAGCGGCTTCATCGCAAAAGTCATTCCCAAGGACGAAAGCTACGCCGTCGGGCTCGGGGATCTCGTCGGCCGTGTCGGCGAGGTCGTCATCGGGCCCTTGGACCAGGGCCCGCCCGGCCGCGTCAGCGTCGCCGACGTCCATGGCAACCGGCATTTCGTTTGGGCGGTCGCGGCGCCTTCCTCAGAACCGCTGGCGCAGGGAAGCCTCGTCCTGCTGGTCGATCGCGACGGCACCCGCTTTTTGGCGGTGAAAGCCGACGATGAACTCAAACCGTCCAAGTCCACTCTAAGCAATCAGCACAGCCATTAGCGGAGAGATTCATGTTTGACATCGCAGTCCCAGCCATGATCGGCGTTGCGCTGATCGTCGTCCTGGGCATTGTGTTCACCACCCTCTACAAGCGCGCCACGCGCGACGAGGCATTCGTCCGCACCGGCCTCGGGGGCAAGAAGGTCGTGCTCGACGGGGGCGCCATGATCCTGCCGATCTTCCACTCCTATGCCAGCGTCAATCTGAAGACGCTGCGGCTGACGGTCGAGCGCAAGGAGCGGGAATCCCTGATCACCAAGGACCGGCTGCGCGTCGATATCGTCGCCGAGTTCTATGTCCGCGTCCGTCCCGACGATGAGAGCATTGCGCTGGCGAGCCAAACGCTGGGCGCGCTGACCAATGACGCCGAAGCCCTGCGCAACCAGGTCGAGGCAAAATTCGTCGACGGCCTGCGCTCAGTGGCGGCCACCATGACCATCCTGGAACTGCAGGAGAAGCGTAGCGATTTCGTCAAGCACGTGCAGGCTACCGTGGAATCCGACGTCAAGTCCAACGGACTTGAACTGGAGTCGGTGTCATTGACGAAACTCGACCAGACCGACGTCAAGTTCTTCAACCCGGAAAACTTCTTCGACGCGGAGGGTCTCACCCAGCTCAAGACCATCACCGAGACCCGCCGGCGCGACCGCAACGCCATCGTGCGCGACAACGAGGTGGCGATCGCACAAAAGGACCTCGAGGCGCGGCAGCAGACCCTCGGGATCGAGCGGACCAAGAAGGAGGCCGAGCTCTCGCAGGAGCGCGACATCGCCAACAAGACCGCAAGCACGCGCGCCGAAGTGGCCACCGCGACGCAGACCGCGCGCCTGACCGAGGAGAACGCCCGCATCGACACCGATCGCGCGGTCGCCGAGAAAGAGGCCGGCGCCAAGCAGATCAAGGAAACGGCGGTGATCGAATCCGATCTCGCCATCAACAAGCGCAAGACCGACGCGCAGCGCGAAATCCAGATCGCGACGCAGGAGAACGAGATCCAGATCGCGGCCAAGAGCAAGCAGACCTCCGAAGCCGTCGCAGAAGCCAAGACTGCGGAAGCCGTGGCCGTGTCAGCGGAGGAAAAGGTCGTGACCGCGCGCGCGGTCGAGGTCGCCGACCGTGCCCGCCTCACGCAGGTGCTCGCCGCGCGCACCGAGGCCGAGCGCAAGTCGACCGAGCTGATCGTTGCGGCCGAAGCCGAGAAAAAGGCCGCCCTCGATCGCGCCGAGGCCACCAAGACGCTCGCGAGCGCGGAAGCCGAAGCCAACAAGATCAAGGCAGCCGGCGTCAAGAACATCGGTGAAGCCGAGGCGGCCGTGATCACCATGAAGAACGAGGCGCAGAACAAGCTCGGCAGCAACGTCATCGATTTCGAGATCGCCAAGAAGCGGATCGAGATGATGCCGTCGGCGCTCGCCGAGATGGTGAAACCGATCGCCAACATCAAGGACGTCCGCATCCTGCATACCGGCGGCGCTTTCGGAGGCAACGGCGCAGGTGGCAGCAATGCCGGATTCGGCGAAGGTCTCGCCGGCGAGTTGTTGAAGGTGCACGCGCTGCGGCCGATGATCGACGAGATCCTGCGCCAGAGCGGCTTTGCACCGGGCGAGGATCCGGTGAAGGCACTGGTCGGTGCCGTCACCGGCAAGAGCAATGGCGCTGCGGTCGAAGTTGCGGGAAGCGTGCCCGCGCCGCAGACAACCGACGCGGCAGAGTAGGCCGTGAATGCGCCGGCTATGAATGCCCATTCATTGCTGGCGTGAGCCCTAGTCGATAAGAACAGGCCGTGCGCTTCTCGCGTGGCGTACCGTTCCGGAGTGCAGGTCGATCGCGTGTCGAACCTTTCGATCGCTCTCCGGACGAACCCTGCAAGGTAATGCATTGGTTGCCCCGGCGCCTCCGCCCACGACGGGCAAGCGCCGGATTTTCTTTTTCATTGGGGCTCTCATGAAATATTTTCTGTCTGCACTCATTGCACTCGGTCTCGCGGTCACAGCCGCGCCATCGCAGGCCGCGGATTCCCGCAACGTCTCCGTCGTCAACGAGACCGGCTACGCCATCAAATTCCTCGGCTTCAATTCGCCGGACGATGATCTGGACGAATGGGACAACGAGCTCGACAAGACCTTGCAGAACCAGGCGAGCACGTATGTCGAGTTCGACGAGGACGATGAAGGATGCGTCTGGAACATCCGCGTCGACTGGCAGAACTACAACGAGTCCGTGCTGTGGAAGAACGTCAACCTCTGCAAGTTCAACGTGCTGAGGTTGCGCTACGACCCCGGCACCAAGACGACCTCCTTCATCGCGGAGTGAGCGTCGCATCACGGCGCGTCCGCGCCCGCAGCGGGGACCGGCGGGGAGGGGACGAGCGCCCTTCCTCCTGATGGCGAGGATATGACGAATTCGTCCTTTGCAAGCGCCGGAGGCTTTGTTATACGCAGCCGCGCGAACGTTGGTTCGCCCTTTTCCTCGGTAGCTCAGCGGTAGAGCATCCGACTGTTAATCGGATGGTCGCTGGTTCGAATCCAGCCCGGGGAGCCATCAGGCTGTTCTCAGCCGTTCTTTCTCATTCGCACTCATCCGCTAACCCCGTCTAACCATTGAATTTTCCGGCTGACCCGACTGCGTCGGCGTTCGGAGCGGAACGGTTTCGTTCCCCGCCGTTCGCGAAATTTCCGGCGTATCAGTCGGGTATCGGCAAGAAGCAGGGCGGTTTCGAATGAGGTGGTATTTCGAAATCGAGAACGAACCATGAAACTGGCGTTGGCGCTCTCCGACTGGCGAAGCCGCCTAGGCGGTGAAGCTGGCGGAGGCTCGCCGGGGGGCATCAGGACACCAAGATCACCCTCCAGGCAGGCGTTGACCCTTCGGCGGCTCGGCAGGTCTCACGACTCGCGGCTGAATGTCTCTTGCTAGTCGTGACGCTGGTCGATGACGCCGAACTGCCTCGCCTAACTGCGTTCGCTCACGAGGAGCTTGATCGCGCTCTCGATGAGCGGAAGGCGGACAAGCGAACCGGTCCATAGGACATCCCGCTGAACGGCAAGACTAGACCTCGGCGCGTCGGTCCACTTTTGAACACTTGGCGTTCACCCGCGCGACGCTCTGCCGTCGCGGAACGAAGGCATCCGTTGCTCCGTTGGTCGATCTCATTCGTTCAAGGAGGATCGTGATGGACTGGAACCGCGTCGAAGGAAACTGGAAGCAGATGAAGGGGAAGGTGAAAGAGCAGTGGGGCAAGCTCACCGACGACGACCTTGATGTGATCAACGGCAGGCAGGAACAACTCGAAGGCCGACTGCAGCAACGGTACGGCTACGCCAAGGATCAGGCGCAGAAGGAAGTGAATGACTGGTACGGCCGTCAGAAATGGTGATGATAGTCCACTCGAAGAACCCCGCAGATGCGGGGTTCTTTTTTGCTTACGACGCCGCATCTTGCCGCATGTTAGTGCGTGCCGCTGCGATATCTGCCAGAATTTCCCGGTGGTCCAACGATGGGCCAAGTCTTCCAAAAATCAACAACAACCAAGGAGACTTGCCATGCGTGCCTGTGCTCGCGCGGATGATGCTGCTGTTGTGTTTCGCCAAGATATTGAAAGACTTGCGTATCAACTTGCCGAATTGGAGGAACTGCGGAGCCAAGTGCTTGAGGCCGAGCAGAAGAAGCGAAATAGACGAACGCTGAAACACATGGGATTGGGCGCATCGAGCCAAGGCACGCATTGCGGGCAATGATCGTTAAAGGGGTGTTCTTTGTCGCATTGGCATCGCTTGAGACTGCTTGGCTATATGGCCTTGCCAAAGCAGCGATAGCCGTTGGCGATTGGTTGCTATCCTAGAAGCGCAATCACGGCACTTCCCAAGGAAGCTCGCTCAACGCGTTACTCCGGGCGAGGAAGATCAGATGCGCCGATAGGCGGCCTCTCGGCCGTGCGACGACAGGAGGACCAACTGAGGCGGCCTTGCTTCTCGCGCGAAAGCTTCTCTTGGACGGTTGCTAAGATTGCGCTGCCAGAGCGGGCAGGCAACGACCAAGGGGCAAAAACGACCCCGGCCATGGGGGGCTTCTAGAGTAAGCCGGGGCCGTTGAAGTTTGCTTGGCAGGAGTTGCCAAGCGCCGGCAGCCTAACCGGTTGGGGCGTTTCGCTCTGTTCACTTTGGACATAAAATTGGCCCCAGCTATTTGGGCGGCGAGCTGGGGCCATCTCCGCTCGGTGCAGGGGGGGATTGCCGACCGGAGCATGCCGAGAACACGCGAAGTTGCCACTTGTTCCTGAGTCACTCGACCGTGCACTTTACTCCCCGCTATCCACAGTCTTGCACGTAAGGGAGATTGACAATCGAGTTGATTCGGCACTTCGGCCCTGTAGCCTTCGTCTTGGGAATGCCAAGGGTTTTGCGTAGGGGGAATCCATGGATAGTACCGAGCGAGCCTTCGTCGTTATCGCGGCGACGGGTTTCTACGTCATGGTCGCTGGCATCACTTGGCTACTGGTTAGTTGAGATAGAGCTGCCGTTACACGCTGACAGGAAACAGACCGCCAACTAAGGCGGCCTAAAGTGAGTGCCAAATCGCCACATCGCGAACCATGTTCTTCGCCGGAGAACTACGGGTATTCGCGAGAGGGCTCTGCGCGCTTCAGCAAGCGGGCTGGCAATGGAGGCAAAGCCCAACCGGACCTCGCGGCCACGAATCCTCCGCGGAGCAGCGCGACCTGTAAGGCCCACGTCAGTTTGTCGCCGTACGATCACTCCGCCGAAGCTATAGGCGACGAGAAATAGGCGGCTTTAGCTGGAGGGTCAGATGGTAGTTCGGACCCTTTTGATAGCTGTTTGCATTTTGCCGTTGAGCGTATGCCCGGGTCTTTCCAAAGGAAGCGGCTCTCATACAGACCCTCCTTGGAATCACGAGCATATAGACGTCCTGCCTGCCGATGTCCGCGCCTACATCACAGGCGTCTGCAAGGGGCCGCCTCAAGCCCAGCACGACTTCGCTACCTACCTGCCGAGCGAACACCGGTGGCGCATCAATCTTGAATACCTTCAATGCGAGGGTCTCGGTCGTGACTTCCGACGAGGCAACCAATGTCTCGATGTGGACTTCGTACAAGTCGGCTCCCACTTTCGGCTCGTCAGAAAGCAATATGCAGCCTGCGGTTTTTGACCGCTAAGCCTCCGTCCAGAAAGTCGAGCAATAGCCAATGAAGTGAAGCCGCCGACGTAAACAAGTCGGTGCCTGTGTTGCCGCCTCAGCCAGCAGGCAAACGCCATAACCTATGCCGGAGCGCAAAGGTCTTCACGCGGTCGTGCACACCGTTTGCCGCGCCGACATCGGAAGGACGCCAAATCGACTCAATTCAAATCGAGGTTCCCTGACGCTGGGCTTACGCGGAGCTGATTCCGATGCCGAACGTTCAGGTCGACCATTCCCTGTTGGTCCCCTCGATTCTGCCCACCGACATCCCCGATCTCAGCGACGACGAATGCCTCGCGTTGCTCGCGCGCGGCCGGCTCGCCGTCGCGATCGAATAGGGCGCAAAGGCGTCAGGCCTGCGTCGACCGGCCCGAGGCTGCCGCCTTCGGGGCAATCGCCATGTTGCGTTTTGGCGAGGCATGTTCCAAAGATGCCGCCACGTTTTTCCCGCGGCGCCGTCCGCATTCCAGGGTTCCCTAATGTCCGGTTTTGCGACCGCGCGCCAAAAGATGGTCGATGGCCAGGTGCGCACCAGCGACGTCACCGATCGCCGTATCCTCGATGCCATGCTCGCGGTTCCACGCGAGGCTTTCGTCCCCGCAAGCCGGCAGGCGCTGGCCTACCTCGACCTGGACCTCGACGTGGCCGAAGGCGGATCGGCCAAGCGATATCTGATCAAGCCGGCGCTCACCGCCAAGCTGCTGCAGGCGGCCGAGATCGGCGAAGCTGATCGTGTCCTGGTGGTCGGCTGCGCCACCGGCTACGTCGCGGCCCTTGCCGCGCGGCTCGCTGGGCAAGTCACGGCTACGGAAAGCGATTCAGCGCTCGCCGCAAAAGCGAAGAGCAATCTGGCCGCCCTGGGATTTGCCAATGTGACGTGCGCAGCAGCGCCCTGTGAAGAGGGGGATCCGGCGGCCGCTCCCTACGATGTGATCATCGTGAACGGGGCGACCGAAGTGACGCCCAGCGGGCTCTTCGAGCAGCTCAAGGAGGGCGGTCGGTTGGTCGGCGTGTCGGCCGAGACGACGCCCCAGCGGGCCGTGATCGTGACCCGCGCTCACGGCGAATTTGGCCACCGCGCGCTGTTCGACGCCGCAGCCCCGGTCCTTCCCGGCCTTGCGCGGGCGCCCGCCTTCGTCTTCTGACGGGATGGAACCCGTTAAAAATACCGTTCTGAATCAGAAGTGTGGCAGGGATGCTGCACGTGAAGAGTTTCCGCTGCGAACAACCGTCGGGTAGTTCCGTCCGGCTTGCCCCCGTCCTATGGTGCGCCGGGGGCAATGACTCTCTGTCACCCGGCTCGCGGGCACGAGCCGGCGATAAGAATGAAACGGAATATCTGGATGCATGGGGTGAAGCTCTTCACCGGAGCTGCGGTTTCGGTCCTCCTGATGGCGCTTGCCGGGCCGACTCCTGCCTTGGCGGAGACGATCGAAGGTGCGCTGGTGCGCGCCTATCAGGACAATCCGCAGCTCAACGCGCAGCGCGCATTTGTCCGTTCGACGGACGAAAACGTGCCGCAGGCATTGTCCGGATATCGCCCCAAAGTCTCGGTGACTGCGAGCGTCGGCACTCAGTATCTGCACACCGACTCGACGGCGGCTAGTAACAGTGGCCTCGTGATACACACGCTCACGAGTGGAAATAATGCGCCGCGCGCTGCCGGTCTCACCGTGACGCAGACACTATTCAACGGCAACCAGACCGGTAACCGGACCCGGGCCGCGGAGAATCAGGTTTCCGGCGCTCGCGAGGGATTGCGCAATCTCGAGCAGCAGGTGCTGTTCTCGGCGGCGCAGGCCTATATGGACTATCTGCGCGATTCGGCGACGGTCGAGGTCAACAAGAGCAACGTACGGGTGCTCGAGCAGACGCTCAAGCAGACCCGAGATCGCTTCAACGTCGGCGAAGTCACCAGAACCGACGTGGCACAGTCGGAAGCGCAACTGGCCGCGGGGCGAACTCTCGAGCAGCAATCCGAAGCCACTCTGACGGCGACGCGAGCGACCTATCGGCGCATCATCGGCATCGAGCCGATCAATCTTGCGCCGGGCTCACCGGTGGATCGCCTGCTGCCGCAATCACTGCCTAGGGCGGTCGAGCTTACGCTCATCCAAAACCCGACCGTGACAGCGGCGATGTTCGGGATCGATGTCGCCTTCATGAATCTGAAGGTGAACGAAGGCGCGTTGCTGCCGACGGTCACGTTCCAGGCCTCGGTCAATCAAGCCTATGAACAAACTCTGATCACTCCAAGCACGTTCAGCGCTGCCGCCATCGCGCAGGCCTCGATGCCACTGTATCAAGGCGGCGCCGAATATGCGCTGATCAGGCAGTCCAAGGAGTCGCTGGCGCAGCAGCGCCTCACGCTCGATCAAACGCGCGACCAGGCTCGGTCCGACACCGTATCTGCCTGGGGCCAGCTCGAAGCGTCCAAGGCGCAGGTGCAATCGGCGCAGGCCCAGGTGACGGCATCGGAGATCGCATTGAACGGTGTGCGCGAGGAGGCGAAGGCCGGCCAACGCACCACGCTCGACGTTCTCAACGCACAGCAGGCGCTGGTCAACGCCCGCATCAACCTCGTGAATGCGCAGCACGATCGTGTCGTGAACTCCTATCGCGTTCTCAGCTCGGTCGGCCGCCTGTCGCCGATCGTGCTCGGCCTGAAGACCAACGTCTACGATCCCAGCGTGCATTACCACCAGGTGCGCGATAGCTGGGCCGGCGTACGCACGCCCGACGGACGCTGATCTCCGCGCTCAAGGCATGATCCGCAATCTAAAGCGCGATGAAGATTCATCGCGCTTTAGATTGGCGTCGCCACATCGCGATGCTGCCTTGCGGTTTGCTTGCAATCGTCAAACGCCCTGACATAGCCTTTCACTGAGATGAGGGCGCGATTCGCGCCGCATCTCATGTTGTTTGCGTAGGGCTTCGGTGACGTGGGCAGGGGCGCACCGCCGCGCAGTGAGTCGCAATCGCCTGATCTGGGGACAAGTCAGGCGGTCGCGGCGAAAATGTCGAGCCACCCATTCGGAACCGGTCAATCCTGTCGTGCTTGGTGTAAAACAACGCATGCGAGGGCGTTGATGATGTGGAGTCGGAGATGACGCAGCCTGCAAAGGTGCAAGAACCCTCGATGGAGGAGATTCTGGCCTCGATCCGGCGCATCATTGCCGACGATGAGGCCAAGCCGCCGCCGACCGAGAAGGCCGCCGAACCTACCAAGCCCGCAGCCGCGCCGGCGCCCAAGCCGTCCGCGATGAACGACATTCCGCCGTCCAAGATCGCGCCGACCAAGCCTGTCGCCGAAAAAACTGCTGCGCCACCACCGGCTGCAAAGCCCGCAGCACCGCCGCCTGCGCCGGCCGCAAGCAACAACCAGGACGATATCGACGCGCTGCTGGCGGGGCTGGACGAGGCGACCCCCGCGCCCGAGGTGCGGGCGCCGGAACCCGAGCCCGAGCCCGACGTGCTCGAGCTGACCGACGAGATGGCGGTTGAAACGCCCGCGCCTCCACCACCGAGCTTTCGCAAGGTCGAACCGGGCGACGATGTCGAATTCGCCGAGGCTGCAGCGCCGTCTTTCCGGCCAGCTCCTCCGCCCCCATCCTACCAGCCGGTCGATTTCAATGCGCCGCCGCTGCCGCCGCAGCAGCCGATCCTAGCCCAGACGACGATCTCGGCCGTCGAGTCCGCCTTCAATTCCCTGGCCCATACCGTCCTGAGCTCGAATGCGCGCACACTGGAGGATCTGGTCAAGGAGATGCTGCGGCCGATGCTGAAATCCTGGCTCGACGACAACCTGCCGGGCCTCGTTGAACGCATCGTGAAGGCGGAAATCGAGCGGGTCTCGCGCGGCGGCCGCTAAGGCGCCGGGCCGCGCGGTCCTGATAAAGCCCTGCTTCTATGACCCATTCGGCCTGGCGACCGGGCCGGAAAGCCGTTTTGCCGCCGGGCCTTCCATAGACCTTTCCATTGACACTTTCCGTTGACTTGGCCCCCGTGCACGGCTTTTTAGCAGCCCCATGATCGAGAAAAACTACCAGCCCGCCGATATCGAAGCCCGCATGTCCGTCGTCTGGGAGGACAGCCTTGCCTTCAAGGCTGGCCGCCCCGACCGGCGCGAGGCCACCCCCTTCACCATCGTGATCCCGCCGCCGAACGTGACGGGCTCGCTGCACATGGGCCACGCGCTCAACAACACGCTTCAGGACGTGCTGTGCCGCTTCGAGCGAATGCGCGGCCGCGACGTGCTGTGGCAGCCCGGTACCGACCATGCCGGTATCGCGACGCAGATGGTGGTCGAGCGGCAGTTGATGGAGCGGCAGCAGCCCGGCCGCCGCGAGATGGGCCGCGAGAAATTTTTGGAGCGGGTCTGGGAGTGGAAGGCCGAGAGCGGCGACACCATCATCAACCAGCTCAAGCGGCTCGGCGCGTCCTGCGACTGGTCGCGCGAGCGCTTCACCATGGACGAGGGCCTGTCGAAGGCCGTCATCAAGGTGTTCGTCGAGCTGCATCGCGATGGCCTGATCTACAAGGACAAGCGCCTGGTCAACTGGGACCCGAAGCTGCTCACCGCGATCTCCGATCTCGAGGTGCAGCAGGTCGAGGTCAAGGGCAGCCTCTGGTATCTGCGCTATCCGATCGAGGGCAAAACCTTCAGCCCTGACGATCCCGCGAGCTTCATCGTCGTCGCCACCACACGCCCGGAGACCATGCTGGGCGATACCGGCGTTGCCGTGCATCCCGAGGACGAGCGCTACCAGAAGCTCGTCGGCAAGCACGTGATTCTGCCGCTCGTCGGCCGCAAGATCAAAATCGTCGCCGACGACTATTCCGATCCCGAGAAGGGCTCGGGCGCGGTGAAGGTGACGCCGGCGCACGACTTCAACGACTTCGAGGTCGGCAGGCGCCATGGCCTGCGCCAGATCAGCGTGCTCGACAAGGAAGGCTGTCTCGACCTCGTCGACAATGAGGATTACCTGCGCGACCTGCCCGAAGGTGCATCGCAATTCGCCGAGGAATTCAACGACGTCGAGCGCTTCGCCGCGCGCAAGCGCATCGTCGAGCGGCTGGAGGCGTTCGGCTTCATCGAGCGCATTGAGCCGCACACCCATATGGTGCCGCATGGCGACCGTTCCGGCGTCGTGATCGAGCCCTTCCTCACCGACCAGTGGTATGTCGACGCCAAGACGCTGGCAAAGCCCGCCATCGCTGCGGTGCGGAGCGGCGCGACGACCTTCGTGCCCAAGAACTGGGAAAAGACCTATTACGAGTGGATGGAGAACATCCAGCCCTGGTGCATCTCGCGTCAGCTCTGGTGGGGCCATCAGATCCCGGCCTGGTACGGGCCGGACGGCAAGGTGTTCGTCGCCGAGACCGAGGAGGAGGCCGTCAGCCACGCGCTCGGCTATTACGTCGAGCAGGAGGTCATCACGCCGGAGCAGGGGCGCGAGATGGCACTCGACCGAAACAAGCGCGAAAGCTTCATCACCCGCGACGAGGACGTGCTCGACACCTGGTTCTCCTCGGCGCTGTGGCCGTTCTCCACCCTCGGCTGGCCCGACGATACGCCGGAGGTGAAGCGCTACTACCCGACCGACGTGCTGGTTACCGGCTTCGACATCATCTTCTTCTGGGTCGCCCGGATGATGATGATGGGCCTTCACTTCATGAAGGAGGTGCCGTTCTCGACCGTCTACATCCACGCCCTTGTCCGCGACGAGAAGGGCGCCAAGATGTCGAAGTCGAAGGGCAACGTCATCGATCCCCTGCACCTGATCGACGAATACGGCGCCGACGCGCTGCGCTTCACGCTGGCGGCGATGGCGGCGCAAGGCCGCGACATCAAGCTCGCCACCAGCCGCGTCGAAGGCTATCGCAATTTCGCGACCAAGCTCTGGAACGCCTGCCGCTTCGCGGAGATGAACCAGTGCGTCGTGCCGGAAGGTTTTGAGCCCGCGAAAGCGACGCAGACTCTGAACCGCTGGATCGCGCACGAGACCGCGCACACCACGCGCGAGGTGACGGAAGCGATCGAAGCCTATCGCTTCAACGACGCGGCGGGCGCGATCTACCGCTTCGTCTGGAACGTCTATTGCGACTGGTATGTCGAGCTCGCAAAGCCCGTGCTGCTCGGCCCGGATGGTCCTGCGAAGGCCGAGACCCGCGCGATGGTCGCCTGGGCGCGCGACGAGATTCTGAAGTTGCTGCACCCCTTCATGCCCTTCATCACCGAAGAGCTGTGGGAGGTGACCGCCAAGCGCGAGGGGTTGCTGACGCTCGAGTCTTGGCCGCTGAAGTCCGCTGGCCCGACGGCGGAAGAGCTCGCGATGGTCGCCGCATCGATGCCGAATGACGGGGCTTTCATTTCCCCGATCGTGCTGCCGATCTTCGATCATGCCGACTTCACCGATCCTGCGGCGGAAGCCGAGATCGGCTGGGTGATCGACCTGGTCACGCAGATCCGTTCCGTGCGCGCCGAGATGAACATCACGCCGGCGACGCTGACGGCGCTGGTGCTGGCCGGAGCCTCCGCCGAGACGAAGGAGCGCGCGCCGCGCTGGGCCGACGTCATCAAGCGCCTGGCGCGGCTCTCGGACATCTCCTTCGCCGATCGCGCGCCCGACGGTGCCGTGCAGATCCTGGTGCGCGGCGAGGTCGCAGCGCTCCCGCTGAAGGGCGTGGTCGATCTCGCAGCTGAGCGCGTGCGTCTCGACAAGGAGATCGCCAAGGCTGACGCCGACATCAAGCGCGCCGAGTCCAAGCTGGCGAACGAGAAATTCGTCGCCAATGCGGCCGAAGAGGTCGTCGAGGAGGAGCGCGAAAAGCGCGAGGCCGCGCTGGCGCGAAAGGCGAAGCTGCTTGAGGCGCTGGAGCGGTTGAAGCAGGTGTCGTGAGGCCCGTTCAGGCGCTACGCGGAAACGGCTTGCTCAGGAATTTCGAGCCGGTGACGCCGTAGCGCCAGGGCAACTCGACCGCCTTGGTGAGGCCGATCCGGATGCCGGTCGCGACCACCATTTTGTCGGTGCGCGCATGCAGCGCAATCGGCGGGCGGTCGAGGGGCAGGGCGTTATGCGCGATCGTGATGCCGAGCGCCTCCGTCAGCTTGCCCGGCCCCGAACACAGCGCATGCACGTCGACCAGATGCCGGCGGCGGCGCATCGCGGCAATCCCATGCGTCGGCTCCAGCGCGCGTATCAGGACGGCGCTGGCCGAGCCTTCCTCCTCGCAGACGAAATTCACGCACCAGTGGATGCCGTAGGAGCGGTAGACGTAGGCAAAGCCGGGCGGACCGAACATCACCTGGTTCCGCGGCGTCGGCCCGCGATAGGAGTGCGCTGCCGGGTCGGTATGATGATAGGCCTCGACCTCCACGATGATGCCGCCGACGCCGTTCACCAGCAATGTGGCACCGATCAGGTCGGGGGCGACCTCGTGGACGCTGCGCGCGAAGAAGTCGCGCTTCAGCGGCTTGCCCAGTGCGGCCCTGGAGGGTTTCGATTTTGGAGCCATTCGAGGTGAGAATCGCTAGACGACAGAGCAGGATATTGCCCATATCTGCCATGTTCCCTGAAGCGGCGCGAGCCGGGTTGCGGCTAACGGCGATACCGACTAGGTAGGACCTGAACAGGCCGGACACCCCATGGTCGTTATTGTCGATACCATCACCAACCCGCTGCGCCCGCGTCACCCGGAAAAAGTGAACCGGCCTGATGCTGCTTCACCGCCGAAACCGGACTGGATCCGCGTGCGCGCGCCCAACACCCGCGGCTATGCCGACACCCGCAACATCGTGCGTGCCAACGGCCTGCATACGGTGTGCGAGGAGGCGGGCTGCCCGAACATCGGCGAGTGCTGGGACAAGAAGCACGCCACATTCATGATCATGGGCGACACCTGCACCCGCGCGTGCGCCTTCTGTAACGTCAAGACCGGCCTGCCAAACCCGCTCGATGCGGCCGAGCCGGAGCATGTCGCCGAGGCGACCGCCAAGCTTGGGCTTGCCCATGTCGTCATCACGTCTGTCGACCGCGACGATCTCGCCGACGGCGGCGCTGAGCATTTTGCCAGGACGATCCGCGCGATCCGTGCTGCCTGTCCCTCGACGACGATCGAGATCCTGACACCCGACTTCCTGCGCAAGGAGGGGGCGCTCGAGGTCGTCGCCGCAGCCAAGCCCGACGTCTTCAACCACAACCTCGAGACCGTGCCGTCGCGTTACCTGACGGTGAGGCCCGGCGCGCGTTATTTCCATTCGATCCGGCTGTTGCAGCGGGTGAAGGAGATCGATCCCACGATCTTCACCAAGTCCGGCATCATGGTCGGCCTCGGCGAGGAGCGACACGAGGTGCTCCAGGTGATGGACGATCTGCGCTCGGCCGAGGTCGACTTCCTGACCATCGGGCAATATCTCCAGCCGACCCGCAAGCACCACGCCGTGATGCGTTACGTGCCGCCAGACGAGTTCGCGTCCTACGAGAAGGTGGCCTACACCAAGGGCTTTCTGATGGTGTCGGCAAGCCCGCTCACCCGTTCGTCGCATCATGCCGGCGAAGATTTCGCGAGACTGAAGGCAGCGCGGGCCTCGATCGCCCGCTGACGTCATATGCATCGAGTGTCGAGCAAGCACCGCGTCAACCACAGCGCGCCAGAGATGTTTGATCTGGTCGCCGATGTCGAGCGCTACCCGGAATTCGTGCCGCTGTGCAGCGCGCTGAAGGTGCGCCAGCGGGTTGCAAAACCCGACGGCACGGAGGTGCTGGTCGCCGACATGACGGTGTCGTTCAAGCTGGTCAAGGAATCCTTCACCAGCCGCGTGACGCTCGACCGCGCCAATCTGAAGATCCTGGTCGAATATCTGCAGGGTCCCTTCAGCAACCTCGAAAACCGGTGGACCTTCGAGCCGAAGGGCGAGGGCGTCTGCGACGTCGGCTTTTTCCTGTCCTACGAGTTCAAGAGCCGCATGCTCGCGATACTGATGGGCTCGATGTTCGACGCCGCGTTTGCGCGTTTTTCCACCGCGTTCGAGAAGCGGGCGGACGCGATCTACGGCCGGTCGAAGCTGGCATCGTCATAAGCCTCGCCGCACGCATATCCCTCTTCCAATTCGGTATGCTTGCCATCGGGTCAGGCGAGACGCAGCGCCTGCCGCAACGTGAGCGCCAGTCCAGCGGGGTTGTCGGAAGCCATCCCGTGTCCGGCCTTCGGGACGATGCCGATATTAACCCCCTGTTGCTGTAGCTGCCTCGGATCGGCGCTATTCGGCAAAGAGGTCTCCCCAAAGATCACGGTTCTTGGAATCGACAGCCCGCGCAGCACTTCGCGCCACGTCGGCTCGCTGCCGGCGACAAGCGATCTCGCCCCCCGATGAACTGCGAAAGGTGCGCTCACGGCAAGTGATGCAGCCCAGGCATGATTCCTCTCGATTCTGGACGCTCGCACCAGGTGGTCGTGGCCATGAGCAACATAGTCAGCCTCGGACATGGCCGCGATCTTGCCGCTCACGATGCCGCCCCCCGGATCAAGATTGGGCTCGCTCAGAACGAGGGACCGGATGCGCTCTCCCAGCAGACTTGCGGCCACGATCGCCACGGATCCGCCCATGCTATGGCCAAAGAGATCGATGGCCTCCGGCGCGATTGCCTCCACGAATTCCACGACGCTGCGCGCATGGTCTGCGACGGTGTAGCCGAACTCTGCAGGACGATCGCTGAAGCCTGCTCCCAGGAGGTCGACCAGCATGATGCGCCTTCCTGCCAGCGCAGGATCGGACGCCACGACGGGATAGTCGCAGGAGGACGCGCAACCCAATCCATGGATGAAGATCAGTGGCAGTCCGTGCCCAGGGATGTCGTGATAGAGCAGGTTGGCTCCCGTGGCCTTCAGCCGGATCGACTTCATCGGTGCTTTATATCTCAACCGCGCGGCGGTCTTCGTCGTTTCACCGCGCCCCGGCGCGGCGAGCGCGCCACTCGTGTGCGCAGCCGGCTTGCCGCCTCGCGACGCGGCTTTGCGGCAGCTTGCGGGCCGCGGGCGAGGTCCATCAGCATGCGCAGAGCCTCGACGACCGAGCGTAGCCGCACGGCGGTGCGGCCGATCGCGCCAAATCGGTGCTCGCGATGGATGATGCGGCCGTCGCGCGCAGCAGCGGCGAAGTGGACGAGCCCGACCGGCTTGCCGGGCGTGGCACCGCCGGGGCCGGCGATGCCGGTGATGGCGACCGCGAGGTCGACGCCGGCGCGCTCGAGCGCACCCACCGCCATCGCGGTCGCGGTCTCCTTGCTGACGGCACCGAAATTGAGCAGCGTGCTCGCCTCGACGCCGAGCATCGCGCGCTTGGCGTCATTGGAATAGGTGACGAAGCCGCGGTCGATGACGTCGGAGGAGCCCGGGATGTCCGTCAGCGCGCCGGCGACGAGGCCGCCGGTGCAGGACTCTGCGGTCGCGATCGTCAGCTTGCGCATCCGGCACAGATCGAGCAGCGAGCGGGAGAGGGCGCGTGCGTCGCTGCCGCCCATGGCTTACGCGCTCCAGGGCAGGCGGATGGTGGCGCTCGCGGTCGCTGCGATGCCTTCCTCGCGGCCGGTGAAGCCGAGCCGCTCGCTGGTCGTGGCCTTCACCGCGACGCGCGAGATGTCGACGCCCGAGATCTCGGCAATGCGCGCGCGCATGGTGTCGCGCAGGGGACCGATCTTCGGCCGCTCGCAGATCATCGTCACCTCGAGATTGGCGACGCGGCCGCCGCGCATCGTGACGCGCTCGATGGCGTATTTCAGAAACTGGTCGGAGGAGGCACCCTTCCACTTGGGATCGCTCGGCGGGAAGTGCGAACCGATGTCGCCGTCGGCGAGCGCGCCGAGAATGGCGTCAACCAGCGCATGCAGGCCGACATCGCCATCGGAATGGGCGAGGAAACCCTTGCTGTGCGGCACGCGCACGCCGCAGATCATGACGTGGTCGCCTTCGCCGAAGGCATGCACGTCGTAACCGGTCCCGGTCCTGATGTCGCCAAGCTGGCTGGCGAGGCGCGCTTCCTCGCGGACGAAGTCTTCGGGGGTGGTGAGCTTCATGTTTGCAACATCGCCTTCAAAGGTTGCGACCGTCAATCCCGCCCATTCCGCGATCGCCGCATCATCTGTGAAATCAGAGCGTCCGTCCTTCGCCGCGCGACGATGCGCGTCGAGGATGACATCGAAACGAAAGGATTGCGGCGTCTGCGCGATCCGTAAGCGCGCGCGGTCGGGCGTTCCCTCGATCTGGCCGGCGACACCGATCAGCTTGACGGTGTCGTTGACGGGGATCGCGGGGATGGCGGCACCATCGCGGCTCGCGGCTTCGATCGCGCGGGAGATCAAGGCCTGCGAGACAAACGGCCGCGCCGCGTCGTGGATCAACACAAGGTCCGGCTTGTGCGGAGCGAGCGCTTCGAGGCCGGCGAGCACGGAAGCCTGGCGCGTCGCTCCGCCGCTGGTCGGGGGCTCATGGCGCAAACCTTTGACTGCCGCCGTGAACATGGCGCCGTCATCGGGGTTCACCACCGGCTGCACCAGCGCGACATCGGGGTGGTTGCTGAAGGACTCTATGGCGCGAAAGATCACGGGCACGCCACCGATCGCGCGGTATTGCTTCGGGCCACCCGCGCCTGCGCGCAGCCCGCGTCCGGCCGCCACGAGAACAACTGCGGTCCGCTCTGATTTCGCCATAGCGCTTAAATACTCAATTGGTAGTGATGATCGGGGCGAGGGGTAATTTTGGCATGCCTCTAGCACGGTCACCGCGGAAGAACAGTGGTGTTTGCCGGATTGTCAGCAAGCTTTTTGCTGCACTGCACTTGAAAGATTGGAAGATCTGTCTAAACTGTAGGCATGACGCTTGACTGCACAAGAATTGTGCGCAAGATAGGTCATGGCGAGCGCGATGAGGCGCCGCCTTTGAGACGAGACGTCCGTGACCGGCCCGGTAGGAATTGGCGCTAAGCCGTTGAAAATAGGTGATATTGACGTCGCCAACCCGGTCTTCCTGGCGCCCATGTCGGGGGTGACCGATTCCCCCTTCCGGCGGCTGGCCGCGGAGCTTGGGGCAGGTCTCGTCGTGTCCGAAATGACCGCCTCCGATGAGCTCGCCAATGGTCACAGGATGTCGCGGCTGCGCTGCGAGGCGACCGGCCTTGGCCCGCATGTGGTGCAGCTTGCCGGCTGCGAGGCGCACTGGATGGCGGAGGGCGCCCGGATCGCGGAAGCGGAAGGCGCCGACATCATCGACATCAACATGGGCTGCCCGGCCCGCCACGTCACCGGCGGCCAGTCCGGCTCGGCGCTGATGCGCGACCTCGACCATGCCTTGCGCCTGATCGAGGCGACGATCGCGGCTGTGAAGGTTCCGGTCACGCTAAAGATGCGGCTCGGCTGGGACGACCGTACCCGCAACGCGCCGGAGCTGGCGCGGCGCGCCGAGAGCGCCGGCGTCAGGCTCATTACCGTGCATGGCCGCACGCGCTGCCAGTTCTACAAGGGCGAAGCCGATTGGGATGCCGTGCGCGATGTTCGCGCGGCGATTTCGGTTCCGCTAGTCGTCAACGGCGACATCACCGCTTACGACAAGGCCGTGGCAGCATTGGAGGCCTCCGGCGCCGACGCCGTCATGATCGGCCGTGGGGCGCAGGGCCAGCCTTGGCTGCCCGGTCAGATCGGCCGGCGTCTCCAGGGCGGGGCGGAAGAGGCCGCCCCCTCGCTCGGCGAGCAACTCCATTATGTCCGCACACTTTATGAGGGCGTCTGCGAGCTCTATGGTTTGCGCATCGGCCTCAGGCACGCGCGCAAGCATCTCGGCTGGGCGCTCGACGTTGCGGCGCATCTCAGTCGCGCGCCAGCCGAGAAGCTGAAGGGCTGGCGCCAGAGCATCCTCACATCCGAGGATCCGCGTGCCGTTCACCGTTCACTGCAAGACGCCTTCGACGACTTTGCATGGAGCGCTGCTGCATGAGCTCAGCCGCTGAACATCGTCGGCCGCTTCCGTCAAACGGCGACGCAATCCTCGACGCACTGCCCAATCCAGTGCTGCTGATCGGGCCGGACGGCAAGATCATCGACGCCAATATCGCGACCGAGGCGTTCTTCGAGATATCGACCCAGTTCCTCAAGCGCCAGTCGCTGAAGGAGCTGGTGCCGTTCGGCAGCCCGCTGCTGGCGTTGATCGACCAGGTGCGCTCGTCGAATTCACCGATCAACGAATACAAGGTCGATCTGGGCACCCCGCGCATGGGCGGCGACCGCCAGGTCGATCTGCATGTCGCTCCGCTCACCGAACGGCCCGGCTACATCGTGGTGATGCTGCAGGAGCGCACCATTGCCGACAAGATGGACCGCCAGCTGACCCATCGCAGCGCCGCGCGCTCGGTGATCGCGCTCGCCGCGATGCTCGCGCACGAGATCAAGAACCCGCTCTCCGGCATCCGCGGCGCGGCCCAGCTGCTGGAGCAGCAGGCCTCCTCGGAAGATCGCATGCTGACGCGGCTGATCTGCGACGAGGCCGATCGCATCGTGACGCTGGTCGACCGCATGGAAGTGTTCGGCGACGAACGGCCCGTCGTGCGCGGCCCGGTCAACATCCATTCCGTGCTCGACCACGTGAAGCGCCTCGCGCAATCCGGCTTTGCCCGCAACATCCGCTTCATCGAGGACTACGATCCCTCGCTGCCGCCGGTGCTCGCAAACCAGGATCAGCTCATCCAGGTTTTTCTCAACCTGGTGAAGAATGCCGCGGAAGCCCTGATCGACGTGCCCGACGCCGAGATTCAGCTCACCACCGCCTTCCGCCCCGGCGTGCGCCTGTCAGTGCCCGGTCAAAAATCCCGGGTATCACTGCCGCTCGAATTCTGCGTCAAGGACAATGGACCGGGCGTGCCGGACGATCTTCTGCCCAACCTGTTCGATCCCTTCGTGACCACCAAGCAGACAGGCAGTGGCCTCGGCTTGGCGCTGGTCGCAAAAATCATCGGGGATCACGGTGGCATCATCGAATGCGAGTCTCAGCCGCGCAAGACGACCTTCCGCGTGCTGATGCCGATGTACTCGACCTCCATCAAACACGCCGATCAAAGCAGTCGCGCCGACTCTGCCGGGAAGCCGTCGCCTGCGTCACAGGGGGCAAAATGAGGATTGAATATGCCCGCAGGTAGCATTCTCGTTGCCGATGACGATACCGCCATCCGCACGGTTCTTAATCAGGCTCTGTCCCGGGCAGGGTACGAAGTCAGGCTGACCGGCAACGCCGCCACGCTGTGGCGTTGGGTCAGCCAGGGCGAGGGCGATCTTGTGATCACCGACGTGGTGATGCCGGATGAAAACGCTTTCGACCTGTTGCCGCGCATCAAGAAGATGCGGCCGAACCTGCCGGTCATCGTGATGAGCGCGCAGAACACGTTCATGACCGCGATCCGGGCCTCCGAGCGCGGGGCTTACGAATATCTGCCAAAACCCTTCGACCTGAAGGAGCTGATCGCGATCGTCGGCCGCGCGCTGGCCGAGCCGAAGGAGCGGACCTCGAGCCCGGACGAAGACGCGGAGATGGAAGCGATTCCGCTCGTCGGCCGCTCGCCGGCGATGCAGGAGATCTACCGCGTGCTCGCGCGTCTCATGCAGACTGACCTGACCGTGATGATCACGGGCGAGTCCGGCACCGGCAAGGAGCTGGTGGCGCGCGCGCTGCACGACTACGGCAAGCGCCGCAACGGTCCGTTCGTGGCCGTCAACATGGCGGCGATCCCGCGCGACCTCATTGAATCCGAACTGTTCGGCCATGAGCGCGGCGCGTTCACCGGCGCCAACACCCGTGCCTCCGGCCGCTTCGAGCAGGCCGAGGGCGGCACGCTGTTCCTCGACGAGATCGGCGACATGCCGATGGAAGCACAGACGCGCCTGTTGCGCGTGCTCCAGCAGGGCGAATATACCACCGTCGGCGGCCGCACCCCGATCAAGACCGACGTCCGCATCGTTGCAGCCTCCAACAAGGATCTGCGCGTCCTGATCCAGCAGGGGCTGTTCCGCGAGGACCTGTTCTTCCGCCTCAACGTCGTGCCGCTGCGGTTGCCACCCTTGCGCGAGCGCATCGAGGATCTGCCCGATCTCGTGCGTCACTTCTTTGCACTCGCCGAAAAGGACGGCCTGCCGCCGAAGAAGCTCGACGCACTGGCACTGGAGCGGATGAAGCAGCACCGTTGGCCCGGCAACGTGCGCGAGCTCGAAAACCTCGCGCGGCGCCTCGCTGCTCTCTATCCGCAGGACGTCATCACGGGCTCCGTCATCGACGGCGAGCTCGCACCACCCACGATCAGCCCGGGTGCGGCGGTCCAGCAGGGCGTCGACAATCTCGGCGGAGCCGTAGAGGCGTATCTGTCCACGCACTTCCAGGGCTTCCCAAACGGCATGCCGCCGCCCGGCCTCTATCACCGCATCCTCAAGGAGATCGAGGTCCCGCTGCTTACGGCTGCGCTTGCCGCCACCCGAGGCAACCAGATCCGCGCCGCCGACCTTCTCGGCCTCAACCGCAACACGCTGCGCAAGAAGATCCGGGACCTGGATATCCAGGTCTATCGGAGCGGGGGCTAGAGCCGCGTCCACCCCTGTCATTCCGTGGCGATGCGTTAGCATCGAACCCGGAATCTCGAGATTCCGGGTTCGGTCCTACAGACCGCCCCCGGAATGACTGTGGATGCGCCTGTCCGCCGCGGTGGACACGCCGCGGAATTGTCGCAATTCGGCAACAATGTGATATGAATGCATCAGTATCCGTGATCCACGGATCCCCGTTTTCAGCATCACCATTGCCGGAATGACCAGCGAAGATAGTTCGGGCGCAGCCTTTGATACGTCTCCAACCGCAGAAGCCCGGCGCTGGTCGCCGCGCCGCTGGTTGGCGCCGTTCGCCGTCATGCTGGCGCTGCTCTCGGCGTTCCTGACCTTCGTCGTCCTGACCGGGCTGACCCGTATCGAGCCGACGCCTGACGTCGTCAGGTCGTTCCTGATGATCAACGCCGGCACCATACTGCTCCTGGTCGGCATCATCGTCCACGAGATCTGGCAGATGATCCAGGCGCGCCGGCGGGGGCGGGCGGCGGCGCGGCTGCATTTCCAGATCGTGGGGCTGTTTTCGGTGATCGCCGTGCTGCCGGCGGTGCTGGTCGCGATCGTCGCCAACGTCACCATCGAGCGCGGCCTCGACCGGCTGTTCTCCGGGCCGACCAAGGAGGTGATCCAGAACTCGCTGACGATCGCGCTCGCCTATATGCAAGATCATGCGCAGCTCATTCGCGGCGACATTCTGGGAATGGCCAACGACATCGCGCACGCCCGCCCGCTCTATGACCAGGACCGGCGGTCGTTTCGCGAACTGCTGACGGCGAGCGCCGGCTCCCGGAACCTGCCGGGCGCGATGATCATCGACAAGAATACCAACATCCTTGAATCGGCAGACACCGGCATCCGGCTCGCCTATTCGCCTCCAGCTCCGGAGTTCCTGAGCAATGTCGGTGAGAGCGAGCCGGAAATCGCTGTGCTGCCGGAGAACAATTACGTGGCGGCCGTGATCCGGCTCCGCGCCTTCAACGACACCTTCCTCTATGTTGCCCGTCAGCTCGACCCTCGCGTCGTGGCACAGGTCAAGCAGACACAGCTGGGTGTCGCCGAATATGCGCAGATTGAATCGCGCAGACTTGGCATTCAAGTCGCGTTTGCGCTGATGTTCGCGGTGATCGCGCTGACCATCCTGATGGCCTCGGTGCTGATTGGCCTCAACTTCGCCAACTGGCTGGTGGCGCCGATCAGGCGGCTGATGAACGCGGCCCATACGGTTTCGACCGGCGATCTCCACGTCCAGGTCCCCGTGCACAAATCGGAAGGCGATCTCGCCCAGTTGGGCGAGACCTTCAACAAGATGACGCAGGAACTCCGCAGCCAACGCGACGAGCTCGTCAGCGCCAGCGACCTGATCGACAGCCGTCGCCGCTTCATCGAGGCCGTGCTGTCCTCGGCCTCTGCCGGCATCATCGGCGTCGACGCCTCCGGCAGCGTCGGTATCCTGAACCGCTCCGCGGAGAAGCTGATCGGGCACGCCGAGTCCGAGACGCTCGGCCATCCCTTGTCGGAGGTGCTGCCCGAGCTCGACGACATGATGAAGACCGCGCGGGAAGGCACCCAGCGGCTGGTGCAGGGGCAGATCACCATCATGCGCGACGGGCAGGAGCGCAACCTGTCGGTCCGCGTCAGCGCGGAGAAGACCAGCCAGCCGCGCGACAGCTACATCATCACGCTCGACGACATCACCGAGCTCGTTTCGGCGCAGCGCACCTCGGCCTGGGGTGACGTGGCGCGTCGCATCGCGCACGAGATCAAGAACCCGCTGACGCCGATCCAGCTCTCCGCCGAGCGCATCCGCCGCAAATTCGGCAAGACCATCACCGAGGAGAAGGACAAGTCGATCTTCGACCAGTGCACCGATACCATCGTGCGCCAGGTCGACGACATCAGACGCATGGTCGACGAGTTCTCGCGCTTTGCGCGCATGCCAAAACCGGTGATGGAAGGCGAGGACGTCGTCGACACCGTGCGGCAGGCGGTGTTCCTGATGAAGGTCGCGCACCCGGAGCTCGACATCGAGACCACTTTCAAGCAAGACCCGCTGCGCGCGCAATTCGACCGCCGGCTGATCTCGCAGGCCGTCACCAACATCGTCAAGAACGCGACGGAAGCGATCGAACAGGTCCCCCCGGAGGAGCTCGGCAAGGATGGTGGAAAGGGCCGCATCGATGTCGTGGTCTCGCGCGAAGCCCAGGACGTGCTGATCGACGTCGTCGACAACGGTATCGGCCTGCCCAAGGTCGCGCGCTCGCGGCTGCTCGAGCCTTACGTCACGACGCGAGCCAAGGGCACGGGCCTCGGCCTTGCGATCGTCGGCCGCGTCCTCGAAGACCATGGCGGGCGCATCGAGTTGAAGGACGCCTCCGATTTTCGGGAAGGCCAGCGCGGCGCCTGGATGCGGATGCGTTTTGCGATCTCGGGCCATGCCAACACCGTCGAGGTGAAGGACGCGGCTCAGAAGGCCCGGGAAACAGCCAAAGAACCGAACACAAAGGCGCCGGCCGCCGAAACCAAAGAGCCGGCAGAAACGACTAATGATGCAACAAGAATCAAAGCCTCAACGGGCAACTGACAGAGCGGGCGCAACCCATGGCAAATGAAATTCTGATTGTCGATGATGAGGCCGATATTCGAGATCTCGTCGCGGGCATTTTGGAAGATGAGGGTTTCGTCACCAGGACCGCGCGCGACAGCGACTCTGCCCTCGCGGAGATCGCCAATCGCAGGCCGCATCTGGTGTTCCTCGACATATGGCTGCAAGGCTCCAAGCTCGACGGCTTGCAGCTGCTCGAGCAGGTCAAGAAGGACAATGTCGACCTGCCGGTCGTGATGATTTCCGGCCACGGTAACATCGAGACCGCGGTCGCCGCGATCAAGCGCGGCGCATATGATTTCATCGAGAAGCCGTTCAAGGCCGACCGCCTGATCCTGGTGGCGACGCGCGCGCTGGAAAACTCGCGGCTGAAGCGCGAGGTGAGGGAGCTCAAGCAGCTCGCCCCGACCGCGAGCCAGCTCGTCGGCCGCTCGCCCAGCATGAACCAGCTCCGCCAGACCATCGAGCGCGCAGCCAAGGCCAACAGCCGCATCCTGATCGTCGGCCCCGCTGGCGCCGGCAAGGAGTTGACCGCGCGGACGCTGCATGCGGCCTCGGGTCGCGCGGACGGGCCCTTCGTCGTGATCAATGCGGCGGCGATCACGCCGGAGCGGATGGAGCACGAGCTGTTCGGCGTCGAGCAGTCCAATGGCGAGCAGCCGCGCAAGTCGGGCGCGCTCGAAGAGGCTCATGGCGGCACGTTGTTCATCGACGAGATTGCCGACATGCCGCGCGAGACCCAGAACAAGATTTTGCGCGTGCTGGTCGAGCAGTCGTTCCAGCGCGTCGGCGGCACCGGCAAGGTGCAGGTCGACGTGCGCATCATCTCCTCGACCGCCCGCAACCTCGAGGAGGAGATCGCAGCCGGCACTTTCCGCGAGGATCTCTATCACCGCCTCTCGGTGGTCCCGATCCGCGTGCCCGCGCTCTCCGAACGGCGCGAGGACATTCCGGAGTTGATCGACTATTTCATGGACCAGATCTCGGCAGCCACGGGGCTGCCCAAGCGCCAGATCGGCCAGGATGCGATGGCGGTGCTCCAGTCCCACGTCTGGCCCGGCAACGTCCGTCAGCTCCGCAACAACGTTGAGAGAGTCATGATTCTCGCCGCCGGCGGTCCGGAGGTGATCATCACCGCCGACATGCTGCCGCAGGACGTCGGCTCGATGGTCCCGGCGATGCCGACCAGCAACAATGGCGAGCACATCATGGGCCTGCCGCTGCGCGAGGCGCGGGAGGTCTTCGAACGCGACTATTTGATTGCCCAGATCAGTCGTTTTTCAGGAAATATTTCTCGCACGGCCGAGTTCGTTGGCATGGAGCGTTCGGCACTACACCGGAAGTTGAAGGCGCTCGGCGTCGGTTGAGCCGCGTCCGATCGGCCACACATTCATAATATCGAAGGAAAATCATCGATTTCCGTAGTTTTTCGGAGGATTTGGATGCGGGCTGCCGCGTGAAGCGGCTTGCCTAATAAGCGTACCTGTCTTCTAATCCTTTCGCCGACCCTCCGAGGGGGATCTCATGAGGGAAGGCAACCGGGAGTGGCCCACATCACAGAAGAAGGCCGCGACCGGTCGGACTATCCAAACAACAAGAAACTCAAAGCGAGATAACAAAAATGGCGGCAGACCGCGCACAAAACCTACAAGACACCTTCCTTAATCACGTTCGCAAAACCAAGACGCCACTGACGATCTTTCTGGTCAACGGAGTAAAGCTGCAGGGAATTGTGACCTGGTTCGACAATTTCTGTCTGCTGCTCCGGCGCGACGGTCACTCGCAGCTCGTCTACAAGCATGCGATCTCGACTATCATGCCCGGCGCTCCGATCCAGCTGTTCGAAGGCGGCGAGGATCAGCCGGCTTGAGAGTGATCTGATTGGAACCCCGGAATTTCGACGGGGGCGCTGACCGTCCGCGGTCGGCTGGGGCTGGACAGACAGGGCGGGTGATCGTCATCGGCCCCTATATGCGTGTGCGCGCCGGCGGAGCCGACGCGCAATCGGAGAGCCATGTCCTGCGCGATGCCGAGGCACGGCTCGAAGAGGCCGCCGGCCTTGCGCGCGCCATCGACCTCGAGATCGCAGATAGCCTGGTCGCGCCGATCAGCCAGATCCGTCCCGCGACCTATCTCGGCAAGGGCAAGGTCGAGGAGATCACCGGGCTGATCAAGAGCCTCGAGGTCGAGCTCGTGGTGATGGACTGTGCGCTCTCGCCGATCCAGCAGCGCAATCTCGAGAAAGCCTGGAACGCCAAGGTGCTCGATCGCACCGGCCTGATCCTGGAGATCTTCGGCCGCCGCGCCAAGACCAAGGAGGGCGCGCTCCAGGTCGAGCTCGCGCATCTCAACTACCAACGTTCACGCCTGGTGCGGTCCTGGACCCATCTCGAACGCCAGCGCGGCGGCTTCGGCTTCATGGGCGGTCCGGGCGAGACGCAGATCGAGGCCGACCGACGGCTCATCTCCGAGCGCATTTCCAGGCTCGAGAACGAATTGAAGAAGGTGCAGGCGACGCGGCGGCTGCACCGCGCCGGCCGCCAGCGCGTGCCGTACCGCGTCGTCGCGCTGGTCGGCTACACCAACGCCGGCAAGTCGACGCTGTTCAACCGCCTGACCCGCGCCGACGTGCAGGCAGCCGACATGCTGTTTGCGACACTCGATCCGACCTTGCGCGCGCTCAACCTGCCGCATGGCGGCAAGGCAATGCTGTCGGACACCGTCGGCTTCATTTCCAACCTGCCGACCCAGCTCGTGGCGGCCTTCCGTGCCACGCTGGAGGAGGTGCTGGAGGCCGACGTCATCCTGCACGTTCGCGACATCTCGCATGAGGATGCCGAGGCGCAGCAGAGCGATGTCGACGCCGTGTTGCGCCAGCTCGGCATCAACCCCGACGACTCCGGCCGCATCATCGAAGTCTGGAACAAGGTCGACCGGTTTGATTCCGGACAGCGCGAGGAGCTGCAGAACATCGCTGCGCGCAGACCATCGGATCATCCCGCGATGCTGGTCTCGGCCGTGTCGGGCGAGGGGATCGACACACTCCTCACCGCGATCGAGGAGCGGCTGGCGGCAAAACGCACCACGCTCGATCTCTCCATCGACGCCGCCGACGGCGCCGGCATCTCCTGGCTGCATCGCAATTCCGAGGTGCTGGCGAAAGAGCTGCACGACGGCCGCTTCGACATGACCGTGCGGGTGGATGAGACCAAGCGGGACATCGTCGTGAATCGCTTCGACGCCGTGCCGCATCACGCCGCGTAGGCACGACCGCGAATAGCGCGTAGCCCGGATTACGCTTGCGCTCCATCCGGGTTACAGCAGCGGCGTTACCGGCGGGCTTCCTTGCGTCTATCGTCTGCAGGCTTCTCCTCCGCTTTCGCCGCGTTCCACAGAACGTCCATCTCCTCAAGCGAGGCCTGCTCCAGCGTGCGTCCCTTCGCCTCCAGCGCACGCTCGATGTAAGCAAAACGGCGCTCGAACTTCGCGTTGGTCGCGCGCAGCGCGGTTTCCGGATCGGCGTCGACATGACGGGCGAGGTTGACGACGGCAAACAGGAGATCGCCGGTTTCCTCGGCCAGTTCCTCTTTGTCGTTGCGGTCGAGCGCGGCTTCGATCTCGTCAGCTTCCTCGCGGATCTTCTTCAGCACCGCTCGCGGATCGTTCCAATCGAAGCCGACGGTGGAGGCCTTGCGCTGCAAAGCCATCGCGCGGGTGAGCGCAGGCAGGCCGGCCTTGACGCTTGCCAGCAGTGATCTGTGCAGCGTTTCCTCCGGCGGCCGACGCGCGGCGCGCTCGGCCTTCTCCTCGGCCTTGATGCGCTCCCACGCGCTCTTGACGCCAGCGGGCTGGATGTTGCCGTCCTTGTCGGCAAAGACGTGCGGATGGCGGCGGATCATCTTCCGCGTGATCGCCTCGACCACGTCGCCGAACGCAAACGCGTTCTCTTCCTCCGCCATGCGCGCGTGATAGACGACCTGGAGCAGGAGATCGCCGAGCTCCTCGCGGAGATCGTCGAAATCGCCACGCCCGATCGCGTCGGCGACCTCATAGGCCTCCTCGATCGTGTAGGGCGCGATCGTCGCAAAATTCTGCTCGAGGTCCCAGGGACAGCCGGTGACCGGCGTGCGTAGAGTCGCCATGATATCGATCAGGCGTGAAATGTCGCGGGAAGGGGTCATTGCGGGCCAAATCTCCTCAATGTCGGCTTTATGCCGCAAGCGGCCCGGCGTTCCCAGCACAACGCCGTGAAATGAGCCGATTTCCACCGATTGGCGGCGCCAGCACGCGATGCTAAATCGCGCCCATGAGCGAATATTATTCGTCCGAAACCGCCCTGGTGCTGTTCTCCGGCGGCCAGGATTCCACCACCTGCCTCGCCTGGGCCCTGAGCCGCTTTGCGCGGGTGGAGACGCTGGGCTTCGACTACGGCCAGCGCCATGCCGTCGAGCTCGCCTGCCGCGAGCACCTCGTCGGTGGCCTGAAGCGCTTGCATCCCGATTGGGCGGCCAAGCTGGGGGAGAGCCACACGCTCTCGATCCCGACGCTGGCCGCTGTGTCGGAGACGGCGCTGACGCGCGACGTCGAAATCGCGATGGGCTCCGACGGCCTGCCCAACACGTTCGTGCCTGGCCGCAATTTGGTGTTCCTGACCTTTGCCGCCGCGCTCGCCTACCGGCGCGGCATCACCCATATCGTCGGCGGCATGTGCGAGACGGATTACTCGGGCTATCCCGACTGTCGCGACGAGACCATCCGCGCGATGCAGACCGCGCTCTCGCTCGGCATGGCGCGGACGTTCGATCTGCATACGCCCTTGATGTGGATCGACAAGGCCGCGACCTGGCAGCTCGCGCATGAGCTTGGCGGCGATGGCCTCGTCGACCTCATCCGCGCGCAGTCCCACACCTGCTATCTTGGCGAACGCGGCGCGCAGCATGACTGGGGCTATGGCTGCGGCGAGTGTCCCGCGTGCAGCCTGCGCGCGAAGGGATGGTCGGAGTACGTTGCGCGAAAGTGACGCCATTATCTCGGTGTCATCATCCGCGAAAGCGGATGATCCAGATGCTATGGGGTAAGCGGCGACTGGGGTAAGCGGCGGTGAGGGTGTGGACACCCCTCGAACGCCGTGAT
>NZ_JBANBA010000036.1:0-74259 GCF_059803475.1 Bradyrhizobium sp. UFLA05-89
ACGTTGAGGGCAGGGTCTTCCACCCTGCGGGGGCATTGAATGCGCGTACCGGATCCCACCCAGTACTCCTGGCGCACGAGAAGTGACATGGCTAACATCGGTTCTTTCAAGAAGGTCGGTAACGAATTCCAGGGCGAGATCGTGACCCTGAGCCTGAAGGCCAAGGGCGTCCGCATTGTCGCCGAGACCAACCGGTCCAACGAAAACGCTCCCAGCCACCGCATCTATGTGGGTCGCGCGGAGATCGGCGCAGCCTGGTCGAAGCGTTCCGAGGAGGGCCGCGATTACCTCTCACTCAAGCTCGACGACCCCTCGTTCAACGCGCCGATCTACGCGAACCTGTTCGACGACGAAGGCGGTGAAGGCTACACCCTACTCTGGTCGCGGCCGCGCAAGACCAGCGAGTAAGAGCGCCCCACCAAGCCCCGTCCGATCCGCCGGGCGGGGCTTCTCATCCTTCCAGGCATAGTGAGCGCGAACCGGCCGCTGGACCGAGCGGCTCGACATCAATCACTCGGCCTGCCCCCGAGTCTTCTTCTTGGCGCTTGTGGAAGGGCGAGTGAGCAGGTCGGCGGCCTCGACACCCAGGCTACGCGCGAGCCGATCGACAACGTCGATACCCGCCGCATAAACGCTTCGCTCGAGTGCGCTGATATAAGTGCGGTCAATTTCAGCACGATGAGCCAATTCCTCCTGTGACAAACCACGGGCCTGCCGGAGCTTCCGCAAATTGATTGCAAGTATCTCGCGTATATCCATACGCGAGAGGGCATGTCCTTGAAGAGTATTTCACCACGGAGTATTCTCGACAAAACACCCTCCGGACGGCTCACGCGACAGTTTTAACGCTTCTGCTCCTTCCGGCCCGCGTGTTAGAAATTGTCTAATCTAAGGCGTGGAGTCTTATGAGGAAGCCGCCGCTCGACCCAGACGTCGCCGATGCTGCGCCTGCAGATCAAATTCTCACTGCCTACGATGAGCGGCATGTGGTGACCTACATGCGCCTTCTGCAGGCCGAAAGCGAAGGGGCTGACTGGATGGAAGTCGCTCGAATCGTGCTGCATATCGATCCGGTGCGGGAGCCGGACCGTGCGCGGAGCGCATATCAGAGTCACCTTGCTCGGGCCAAATGGTTGACCGAGCAGGGCCGCCTATTACGTGGCACTGGCTCCAAATAGAAGAAAATCACCGGCTGGCGACTCGCAGGCAGAACTATTTTCTTTTGCTAATCGGTGGTCATTCCGATGCACCACGTGGTGCCAAACTAGGGGCTTCCTACAACCGCTTCGTTCATACCTATTGCGCCGCAATCGTTGTTAGCTGCGTGCAAATGGGGCGGAAGCAATGCCTGAATTCGACTGGCGGTCGCCGGATTCCTACAAGAGCCTACAAGACGCGGAAGTCACCGACATCGCCTGGGAATGTCTCCGCCGCAACGCCGACTATCGGCGGGAGTACGAGGTGATGATTGCCAACAGTCCGAACGGCGAAGTGACTGACGAATTCAGGAGGAAATGGGGTATCTGCTTTCGCCCATGACCCGCAGAGGTCCTTCGACGAGCAGACGATCTTTTGGACGCCCGAGGTTTTAGCGGCGGTCGTTCCGGTCAAGGTTGCCCGGACCGCCGATCGCAGTTCAGCGTCTCAACCGCTGCTTGACCTTGCAGCAGGTCAGGTGCGGCGCGCCGCCGACGGCTGGCACGCCGTGCTGCGCATCGGTGCGGTAGATCACCGTGTCTGGTCCAAAGAGCCGCCGCTGCTCGGCGCGTCATATGCAGCCGACTTGCCGTTTGATGGCGATTTCGGTGCGCGTGCGTATGCCGCCCGCCGGCTGTGGCGCGCGATCAACGGACGCGCGCCGGGTCCTGCCTTTCACCAACTATCTAAACAGCGACGCGAACGCCTGAGCGCCGCGATCCGTGCGCTTGATGCTCGCAGCGCCGGCGGAAGTTATCGCGTTATCGCCGAAGCGCTGTTCGGCAAAAAGCGCATCCCCGATCGTTCCTGGAAGACCCATGATCTGCGCAATCGAGCGGTCCGCTTGGTGCAGGGCGGCCTCGCGTTGATGCGCGGTGGTTACCGCAAGCTTCTGCGGCCCGGGCGCAAGGACGAGTAGCGCAGTCCCCAAGGGGTGCCGAAAATCGCCCCCTCCATATTCGGCATCCCCCTCCGATATCGCGCTTCTCCATGATGACCGCACGCACGCCGACCTAGCCAGGCGTAGTGCGATGTCCTCCTGGAGTCCTCAAATGCCCGATCCGATGGCCGGCCTACCACCGCGATTCCTGCGTACACCGGAGGCCGCGCGCTATCTTGGCCTGTCGGGCCGCACACTCGAAAAGCATCGGACGTACGGCACAGGGCCGACGTACCGCAAGATCGGTGGTCGCGTCGTCTACGCCGTCGATGACCTGAAAGCGTGGGCCGACCGAGGCGCCAAGACGTCGACCTCCGACCCCGGGAAGGGGACCGTGCTGCCGGCCAAGAAGCATCCCGCGCTGCGCCCGTATGCGGGCCAGGAACGTCGCTGATTGCCGCGTGAGAGCAATGACCATGCGGCGCAAGCACCATTCGGAGCGCGAGCAGCTTGAGCTCTTTCGGGCACTGCCCGGAGATCTCGCGCCCCGCGACGCGCAGGATCTGATGGCATATCCGTTCTTCTCCCTCGCAAAGACCAAGCGGATCGTGCCGATCGATTTCCGCGCGGGTGCGATCGCAATTCGTGTCGAAGCCGTGCCGGAACACGGAATGGCAACCATCTGGGATGCAGACGTTCTGATCTGGGCCGCGTCCCAGATCGTCGAAGCCCGTGACGCAGGCTTGAAGACCTCACGCCTGATGGCGGCAACGCCATACGAGATTCTAACGTTCGTGGGCCGCGGCACCAGCGCACGCGACTATGACCGCCTGAAGGCTGGTCTCGACAGACTTCAGTCAACGACCGTGCTGACGTCGATCCGTCAGCCGACAGAACGACGGCGACACCGCTTCTCCTGGATCAACGAGTGGAAGGAGACATCCGATGCAAACGGACGTCCGTTCGGACTCGAGCTGATCCTTCCGGATTGGTTCTACGCGGGCGTAATCGACGATGCGCTCGTGCTGACGATCGACCGCGCCTATTTCGAGCTCACAGGCGGGCTTGAGCGCTGGCTTTACCGCCTCGTGCGCAAGCACGGCGGTCGGCAGGATGGCGGCTGGAGCTTTGACCTTGTGCATCTCCATGCCAAGTCCGGCATCCTCTCCCCGCTCAAGCACTTTGCTTACGACGTACGGCAGATCGTCCAGCGCCAGACATTGCCCGGCTACCAGCTCGTGCTCACGCGCGACCCGAACGGCATCGACCGGCTGAACTTCACGCCAACGCCTGTTGCTCCCTTAACGGCCCGCTTGCGCCGGCGCGGTCTCATTCCAAATTCGGAGGACAACCTGTGAATCAGCTCGTGCTATCGGGGACCGCAACCCTCGTGCTATCGGGGACCAGATCCTCGTGCTATCGGGGACCGGAATCGGACCTAAGGGCTTGTTTCTCCGCGCTTTCCAACTGCTCTAACTTTACTAACCAGAAATCCTTCGGATTTCTTCTAACGGAGCAGGCCGAAAGCCGCGTTGCCAGCGCTCGGCAACGGCGGTCCGACGGTCCAGCCCGCCTTTGCAGGCCATACACACTCTCCACCGAGCCCCAAGCTCGCGGCAGCCAGCTCCAGCGTCAGGGAGCCGCCGCATGAGCGATCTCACGGAAGTGGAAGTGTTGTGGCTCGAGAAGCGTATCGAAAATCGCGTTCGGTTCGGTCGTATCGTCGAGGAACGCAAGCTTGATCGTCACCGGCGTGTCCTGTCATTCGCGCCAGGCAGCGTCTTTGCTTTCGTCCGTTGGACGTCCAACGACTTTGGCACGATCATTTCGCGCATCGACATCTTGCGCGCGGTCGCGCCGGGACAGCGCTGCTCGACCGTGCCGTATGTGAAGCCCGGCGGGGAGATTTTACTGCGGCTGTCAGGTTGGCCGAAGGTCGAGCGTGTGCTGCAGATGATCGACGCCGTCGAGGCGCTCGGCATCGATCCGGTTGACGTCGCTCCTGATCATTGGCATCACGTTCACAACCGTCTGTCCGTCAACGAAAGCCCGCGCCCCTATACGAAAGCGCGCCATCAGGCCTGGCT
Source organism: Bradyrhizobium sp. UFLA05-89 (assembly GCF_059803475.1). Taxonomy (NCBI): domain Bacteria; kingdom Pseudomonadati; phylum Pseudomonadota; class Alphaproteobacteria; order Hyphomicrobiales; family Nitrobacteraceae; genus Bradyrhizobium; species Bradyrhizobium sp. UFLA05-89. The sequence continues at coordinate 4,165 of NZ_JBANBA010000036.1, forward strand.
TCATCGCCAAAAGGTGATGCGATGACGGGGCGCCTAACGATGCTGGTCGTGACGATTGGGGTCGCTGCTGCGCTCATCGCGACGATCGTCCTGGAGCCGCTTCCGTTTTACATCTGGAACGCATCCGCGAGCGTGCCGATCGGTCTCTACCGCCTCCGACCGGCGGACCAATTCCAAGTCACTGAATTGGTCGCCGTGCAGCCACCGGAGCCGCTCGCGACCTTCCTCGACCTTAACGGCTATTTGCCCATAGGCGTCCCCATGCTGAAGCGCGTGCTCGCCCTTCCCGGGCAGAGTGTTTGCAGGACCGGCCTCACGATTTCGGTCGACGACGTCGCGGTGGGCGAGGCGAAGGATCACGACGGACGAGGCAAGCCGCTGCCGAAATGGCAGGGCTGCCGCGTCGTCGGCGATGGCGAACTGTTTCTGATGAACTGGCAGTCGGACGATTCTCTTGATGGCCGGTATTTTGGATTTCTTCCGGCATCCAGCGTGATCGGCCGTGCGATGCCGGTGTGGACGTGGGAGGAGTGATCGTGCGTATTCGACGTGTTCTCCTCGCCATTCCCTTGTTCGATCGACTGCGGGATCGTTCCTCCGTCCCGATCAACGTCTGCATGGCCGGCGCGTGCGCAAAAGAGTGCTTGGCGCAGTTGGGCACGTATGTGTGTGCTGTCCTGCCCGCGCTGCTTCTTCTGGCCGCGTCCGACAGTGCTGCTTTTGACCAGAGCGCATCAGCCGGACGTCCGGCGATGAGTCAGACAGTTAAATCGTTTGAAGGCTTCATCAATGAAGCTTCACAACGCTTTGCGATTGCGCCGAACTGGATCCGGTCAGTCCAAAGCATCGAGAGTGCCGGTGACGTGCACGCCAGATCGCCTAAAGGCGCAATGGGCCTGATGCAGATCATGCCGGCAACCTGGGCGGAACTTCGCGAGCGCTACAATCTTGGGAACGACCCCTACGATCCCCACGACAACATTCTGGCCGGCGCCGCCTATCTGCGCGAACTGCTCGATCGGTATGGCTCGCCTGGCGTGTTTGCCGCGTACAACGCGGGACCATCTCGCTATGAAGAGCATCTCGCAGGCGGCTCTTTGCCTGACGAGACGCGCGCATACGTCGCAAAGCTTGCAAATCTCCTTGCCATCGAATTGCCGCCGAGGTGGGCGTCCAGCGGACAGTCAGCAGCAGCTGCCTCGCTATTCGTCACGCGATCCGATCTCATGAAAACGCGCGATCGGTTGCTGGCGCTTATGCCATTGAGCGGTGTCACGACCGAAATCTCGACGCCCGATGTTTCGCCCATGGTTCCCCGGCCAATTGGCATGTTCGTCCCTCGATCGGATTCGGGGGTATCGCAATGACCAAGTGTACCGGTTCGCAGGCCATGGCGTGCTTCATCGAGCAGGTGACACGTGCTGAGGGCGTATGGGCGATGCCTTCGGCCCGCGCTCTACTCGTCGCTTCGCTCCTCACCGAGCCACCCTTCGGGTGTCTCGGCCCTTCGGGTAACGATCGCTATCGCAAGCGCGCGGAAGCAGTGGGGGCTTCGCGAGTCAGCTGCCAGGTTGCGGCGACTCTTTCGGGATCCGGCGACTGGGAGACCACGACGGCAGGACGGCGAGATAAAAGGGGCTCGCCGGTCGAACCGCAAGCCATTGACATGGCTTGGGTTCCGGCGTGCCGGTCGGTCGGGGCGCGTGCCGCGCCCAAGGTTTTGGCCAGAAGATTCAACGATGTTTTCGGCACTAGAGACGCCGTCGCGGATTTCGAGGGCCGGCCATGACCGTCGGCGATAGCGATCTGCGTATTCGGCCCGGGCGCATTCGCGGCACCCGCGCGCCGAAGCCCAAGAGCTTCATCAACCAGGTGCTACGCGCCGCAAAGAAAGCCGGGCACACCTCGGGTCGGGCTGCGGCTGGCAGACGATCTGCGGCCTATGGGCGCTCGACGTTTGGCCGCGGCCGGCTCGCCTTTAGTCGCGCCCGGTTGTTCAGTCCCACACGCCGTGTCGTGGTGAAGGCGCGGGTTGTCCGACACAAGGGACGAACCTTTCGATCAGCACCGCTGACTGCCCATCTTTCATACCTGAAGCGCGATGGCGTCAGCCGGAGCGGCGAGAGAGCCGAGATGTTCGATGTCGGCAGCGACGGTGCAGACGGCACAGCTTTCGCGGAACGCTGCAAGGACGACCGCCACCACTTCCGGTTCATCGTCTCGCCCGAGGACGCCGGCGACTTGACTGACCTGAAGGCCTTCACCCGTGACCTGGCCAGGCAGATGGAGGCTGATCTCGGCACGAGGCTCGACTGGGTGGCCGTCGATCACTGGAACACGGACAACCCTCACGTCCATATTCTTGTTCGGGGAGTCGATGAGGAAGGGGCCGATCTTGTGATCTCCCGCGACTACATCAGTCGGGGCCTGCGCTCGCGCGCCGAGGAACTGGTCGCCATCGAACTGGGTCCAAAGTCGGAGCACGAGATCCGCAATTCGCTGGAGAAGGAAGTTACGGCAGAGCGATGGACACGGCTCGATCGGGAGATCCGGCTGGCAGCCGACGAAACGGGCTATGTCGATCTGCGCCCTGAAAATTCCGGCAGTTCCGATCCCGAGATTCGGCGTCTGAAGGTCGGTCGCCTTCAGCACCTCGAGAGGATGGGGCTTGCTGCATCCGCCGGACCCGGAGAATGGATGGTCGGGCTCGAGGCGGAGAGTAACTTGCGTGACCTCGGCATGCGTGGCGACATCATCAAGACCATGCACCGCGCCTTTACTGAGCGTGGAGAAGCGCGCGGCGTTGCCGACTACGTCATCGAAAGTGGACAACCGACGTCCCAGATCATCGGACGACTGGTCGATCGGGGATTGCATGATGAACTGACGGGCGAGGCCTACGCCCTGATCGACGGAACAGACGGACGCGCGCACCACGTTCGCTTTTGTGGGGTCGAGGCCTTCGAACAGGCGCCGCCGGTCGGCGGCATCGTCGAAGTCCGGCGCTTCGGCCAAACTGACGATCCGCGCCCCACCTTGGTGCTCGCGATCCGCTCCGATCTCGACCTCAACGGGCAGGTCACCGCAACAGGAGCGACCTGGCTCGACCACCGGCTGGTCGAACGCGACGCCTTGCCGCTTGCTATGGGCGGGTTCGGCCGCGAGACCCGCGATGCCATCGAAGCCCGTACCGAGCATCTGGTTCAGGAGGGCTTGGCACGGCGGCAGGGCCAGCGTGTCATCCTGCAGCGCGACCTCCTCCACACGTTGCGCCAACGCGAACTGGATGAGGTGGCAGCAAAAGTCTCGGCCAGTACCGGACTGCCTCAGATGACCGCAACCTCCGGGGAACACGTGGCCGGCACGTATCGCCAGCGGCTGACGCTCGCCTCGGGACGCTTTGCCATGATCGATAACGGGCTTGGGTTTCGGCTCGTGCCCTGGTCGCGCGAGCTCGAAAAGAAAATCGGCCAACACGTCACCGGCGTCGTGAAGGACGGCGGCGGCATCGAATGGGGCTTTGGTCGGAAGCGCGATCTGGGCCTCTAGCTATCTCGCCAACTCAGTCTCGGAAGGGCGCTTGGGATGTCCGGAACCAGAATCCTTTGGGGGCCGGCGATCGTTGTCGGCCTGATCGTTTTGCTCGCCATCTGGGGAGCAACTGAGTGGACCGCTTGGCGGCTGGCCTACCAACCCGAGCTCGGGCGGCCCTGGTTCGAACTGTCGGGCTTCAAGGTCTATTACCCCCCAGTCTTCTTCTGGTGGTGGTTCGTCTACGACGCCTATGCGCCACGGGTCTTTGTCGAGGGTGCTTTCATCGTGACGTCGGGCACCTTTGTTTCGATCGCGGCGGCGATAGGCATGTCGGTCTGGCGCGCGCGTGAAGCCAAGAAGGTCGCCACCTATGGGTCGGCCCGCTGGGCTGACGGGAAAGAGGTTCGAGCGGCCGGGCTTGTCGGTCCGGATGGTGTGGTGCTGGGCAAGCTCGACCGCGTCTACCTCCGGCATGACGGACCGGAGCATGTGTTGTGCTTTGCGCCTACCCGGTCCGGCAAAGGTGTCGGTCTCGTCGTTCCCTCGTTGCTGGCTTGGCCCGGCTCCGGGATCGTGCACGACATCAAGGGTGAGAACTGGCAACTGACCGCCGGCTTCCGCGCGCAGCATGGCCGCGTCCTGTTGTTCGACCCGACCAACCCAAAGTCCTCAGCCTACAATCCGCTCCTCGAAGTCCGACGCGGGGAATGGGAGGTTCGCGACGTCCAGAACGTCGCCGACGTCCTGGTCGACCCCGAAGGCTCGCTCGACAAGCGGAACCATTGGGAGAAGACCAGTCATTCGCTCCTGGTCGGCGCCATCCTCCACGTCCTCTATGCCGAGGCGGACAAGACTTTGGCCGGCGTGGCTGCCTTTCTGTCCGACCCGAAACAGCCGATTGAATCTACATTGAAGGCGATGATGACCACGCCGCACCTTGGCGAGCAGGGCGCTCATCCCGTGGTCGCCTCGACCGCGCGCGAGCTCCTCAACAAATCCGACAACGAACGTTCCGGCGTCCTATCCACGGCGATGTCGTTCCTGGGGCTCTACCGCGATCCCGTCGTGGCCCAGGTGACCCGCCGCTGCGACTGGCGGATCGCGGATTTGATCGCCGATGCCAACCCGACGACGCTTTACCTCGTGGTGCCGCCCTCTGATATCTCTCGGACCAAACCACTGATCCGCCTGGTGCTGAATCAGATCGGTCGTCGCCTGACCGAGGACTTGCACGCCCGCGACCGCCGGCATCGCATCCTGATGATGCTCGACGAGTTCCCGGCGCTGGGGCGGCTTGATTTCTTCGAGTCCGCGCTCGCCTTCATGGCGGGATACGGCATCAAGAGTTTCTTGATCGCGCAATCGCTCAATCAGATCGAGAAGGCCTATGGGCCCAACAATGCGATCCTCGACAATTGCCACGTCCGCGTCAGCTTCGCGACCAACGACGAGCGGACCGCCAAGCGTGTGTCCGACGCGTTGGGTACGGCGACCGAGATGAGGGCGATGAAGAACTATGCGGGGCACAGGTTGAACCCCTGGCTGGGGCATCTCATGGTGTCGCGCCAGGAGACGGCGAGGCCGCTTTTGACCCCTGGCGAGGTCATGCAGCTTCCGCCGATGGACGAGGTCGTGATGGTGGCGGGCACGCCGCCGATCCGGGCGAAAAAAGTGCGCTATTACGAGGATCGGCGATTCACGGAACGGGTCCTGCCGCCGCCCGATCCCTCGACCGCCGGTCGATCATCGCGAACGGATGGATGGTCGACACTTGCAACGCTGAGGCCGGCGTCCCTTCCGACCGATAGCAGGCAAGGAGAGGAAGACACGGCGAATAGCGGCCTCCGTCGCGAGCCCGAACTTCCCGATCATGTCGCGATCGCCAAGGAGACGACCGAACCGACGCCGGCAGAAGAATTTGCCGCCGTTCTTGACGACGACGAGGAGGATGCCGTCCGCCAGACTCGGCTTCTCCGCCAGCAGATGCGCGGCATCGCGCGTCAGGTCGCAATGGACCCGGATGACGGGATGGAGCTCTGAGACATATGCGCGACCGGATGAACGTGTATTTCCCGCCGGAGCTTCTGAAGCAGATATCGGATCTGGCCGATCGCAAGAAGCTTTCCCGGTCTGCGATCGTCGAAGCGGCTGTTGCTTCGTTTCTGTCACCGGATGGAGCGGACAGGCAGGAGGCAGCGTTCACCCGGCGCCTCGATCGGCTGTCGCGACAGATGCAGAGGCTGGAACGTGACGTTGGTTTGACGGCCGAGACCTTGGCCCTCTTCATTCGCTTCTGGCTGACGATCACGCCGCCGTTGCCCAACGACGCGCAGGCGGCCGCGCAGATAAAGGGCAGGGAGCGCTTCGAAGGGTTCGTCGAGGCGCTCGGGCGCCGATTGCAAAAGGGGCAGAGCTTTCTGCGCGAAATTCCAGAAGATATCCGCCGTCAGGAACCGGTCGGCGAAGCTGACTGAGTCCCAGGACAGGCTATCGCGCCGGACCCTTCTTTTCTTACGCCAACCTGCGACCGCAGCAATTTAGCCGAACTGACAGAAAGCTGGACGCGCTATCGGCCCGAACGAGCGGAGCGAGCAAAAGGGCCAGCATGCAAATTTCAACAGCATGGCGTCGAATTGCGCGCGTTTTTTTTCCTTTTGCCGCTGGATACTATCTCTCGTATCTATTTCGAACGATCAACGCTTTGATCGCCGGTCGTCTCAGTTCTGATATCGGGCTTGAGACCGCCGACCTCGGGCTGCTTACGTCAGTCTATTTCCTCGTTTTCGCGGCGGCACAGATCCCAGTCGGCATTTTGCTGGACCGCTTTGGTCCGCGTCGCGTCCAAAGTGCCCTGCTGGTGCTCGCCGCGGCGGGCGCCGGATTGTTCGCGGTATCGACCGGCTTCCTGTCGCTTTTGATCGCACGTGCAATGATCGGGCTTGGCGTGGCGGCGGCGTTGATGGCCGGACTGAAGTCCATCGTTCTATGGTTTCCCCGGGAACGAGTAGCCTTGCTGAACGGCTACATGATCATGCTGGGCTCACTAGGGGCGGTGACCGCCACGGCTCCCGTCGAACATCTACTTACCTGGATGGACTGGCGGCAACTCTTTGAAATCCTGGCGGCGGCGACCGGTGCCACGGCCATCCTCATCTATGTCGTGGTTCCTGAACGGGTGATTGTCCCATCGACAGCGTCAGGCCCCACCACCCTTGGCTCCGTTGTCGGCGACAGGCGCTTCTGGCGTATTGCCCCGTTGTCCGCGACTTGCGTTGGATCGGCCTGGTCCCTGCAGGGATTGTGGGCATCGCCCTGGCTGATGGATGTAGAGAGCCTTGATCGAGCGGGTCTTGTCGGACAGCTATTCATTATGTCGATCGTACTTAGCTGCGGCGCTTGGTTATTCGGTACGACTGTCCATTGCTTCAGACGAAGAGGACTCGGGGCGGAGACGATATTAGCGATAGTTGCGCTCCTGTTCATCGGAGCCCAACTTGCGTTGATCCTGCGCGTGCCTTTGCCGTCCATCTTGCCGTGGTCCGTTGTAGCAATTGTTGGAACGGCAACCGTGGTCAGCTTCGCGGTCATCGCTGATTATTATCCGCCAGAACTTGCCGGGCGCGCCAACGGAGCCTTGAACGTTCTGCACTTCGGTTGGGCATTTTTGGCCCAATACGCGACAGGTGTGGTCCTGGAGCAGTGGTCCACAGAGGATGGTCATAGATCGATTGTGGCCTATCAAGTCGCGTTCGGTCTCAACGTCGCGCTTCAGATCGCGGCGTTGGCCTGGTTCGCGCTACCCTGGCTCCAATCCCTCACTTCGCGAATGGCTTCTGTTCCTTCCATCATGCCGGTCGGTGCTTTCGGCTCGGTCGAAGCAGGCATCTTCTGCGAGCAAACCGATGACGATGCGGAGTGGTGAACTGCGGCTGCAACGAGCCAATACGGTTGAGTTGGCATCAAATAGCAGTTAGCAGGCTTTCCTTTTCTACGCTGATCTACGATCGCCGAAAGCACTCGTTGCCTTTGATCGTTTGGTGCCTTTTCTAATCATCCCATCTGAGGACGCCTTTGGACGTTCTCATTCGGTGGGGACCGCGGTGACAATCCATTCCATTCAAGCGGAGGCGAATTCGCGCGGGGCGCGGATGCTGCGTAGTGCGCTCGGCGCGGCGATTGCCGGTTACCTCGAAGATGAAACAATCATCGAGGTGATGCTCAACCCAGATGGGCGGTTGTGGATCGACCGGTTGTCAAATGGCCTGATCGACACGGGTGAAACTCTGTCGGCGGCGGATGGCGAGCGCATTGTGCGTCTGGTGGCGCATCACGTTGGCGCGGAGGTGCACGCCGGCTCGCCACGGGTCTCGGCCGAATTGCCTGGCACCGGGGAGCGCTTCGAGGGTCTCTTGCCTCCGGTCGTCGCTGCACCGGCGTTCGCCATCCGCAAGCCCGCGGTCGCTGTGTTTACGCTCGATGACTACGTCGCCAAGGAGATCATGACCTCGGCGCAGGCCAAGATCCTGAAGAACGCGGTTGCTGCACGGAAGAACATCCTTGTCGCCGGTGGGACATCGACCGGCAAGACCACCTTGACGAATGCGCTTTTGGCCGAGGTGGCAAAGACCTCCGATCGGGTCGTGCTGATCGAAGATACCCGCGAACTTCAGTGCAAGGCGCCCAATCTTGTCGCGCTACGGACCAAGGACGGCGTGGCCACGCTGTCGGACCTCGTTCGGTCCTCGCTGCGGCTGCGACCTGATCGCATCCCTGTTGGCGAGGTCCGCGGTGCGGAAGCGTTGGACTTGCTCAAGGCCTGGGGCACCGGTCACCCCGGCGGCATCGGGACCATTCATGCGGGCACAACGCTCGGCGCACTGCGGCGGCTCGAACAACTCATCCAGGAAGCCGTCATCACGGTGCCGCGCGCCCTGATCGCCGAGACCATCAACCTGGTCGCCGTTCTTGCGGGTCGCGGCGTCGATCGCCGCCTCGCCGAACTCACCACCGTCTCGGGCCTTGGGGCCGCCGGCGACTACAGCCTTTCATCAGCAGGAGACTGACATGCGTCAGCAATTTCGCTTTCTTTGGCAATCCGCGACCCTGGTCGCCTCCGGGTCAGTTCTATTGATGTCGGCGCCGGCCTGGGCGGCCGGCTCGAACATGCCATGGGAGCAGCCACTCAATCAGATTTTGCAGTCGGTCGAAGGGCCGGTCGCCAAGATCATCGCCGTCATCATCATCGTCGTGACCGGGCTGACACTCGCGTTCGGGGATTCGTCCGGTGGCTTCCGCAGGCTGATCCAGATCGTGTTCGGTCTGTCGATCGCGTTTGCCGCCTCGAGCTTCTTCCTGTCGTTCTTCTCCTTCGGCGGCGGTGTGGTGATCTGATGGATGAGCCGGTCGCAGGTTTTGTCGTGCCCGTTCACCGTGCACTCACCGAACCAATCCTGATGGGCGGGGCACCCCGGTCAGTCGCGATCGTAAACGGCACGCTTGCGGCTGCCCTTGGACTTGGACTGCGACTCTGGATCGCGGGTCTCGTCCTCTTGTTCATCGGCCACATGGCCGCCGTCTGGGCCGCCAAGCGCGATCCCGCCTTTGTCGATGTAGTGCGCCGACATCTGCGCATTCCCGGCCATCTTAACTCTTGAGCTCTCTATCATGATGAACCTTGCCGAATATCGCCATTCCAACGCGCGTCTCGCCGACTTTCTGCCTTGGGCAGCCCTGGTCGACGAGGGCATCATCCTAAACAAGGATGGCTCGTTCCAACGGACAGCAAAATTCCGAGGCCCCGACCTCGATAGCGCTGTGCCGGCCGAACTTGTCGCCGTCGCCGGTCGTTTGAACAACGCCTTGCGCCGGCTGGGATCCGGCTGGGCCGTGTTCGTTGAGGCGCAGCGTCACTCTGCGGGTGCCTACCCGCCGAACAACTTTCCGGATGTCGCGTCAGCGCTGGTCGATGCCGAACGAAAAGCTCAATTTGAGGAGGCGGGCGCCCACTATGAGTCGAGCTATTTCCTGACGTTCCTTTATCTGCCGCCGGAGGAGGGGGCCGCCAAGGCGGAGCGATTGCTCTATGAGGGACGGGATCGCACCGTTGGAGCCGATGCGCGCGAGGTGCTCCGCGGGTTTGTCGATCAAACCAATCGCGTGCTGCAGCTTGTTGAAGGGTTTATGCCCGAATGCGCTTGGCTCGATGACCAGGACACACTGACCTACCTGCACTCGACGATCTCGACCAAGCGTCATCGCGTTCGGGTGCCCGAAATTCCCATATACATCGATGCGCTGTTGGCCGACCAGCCGCTGACCGGCGGTCTCGAGCCGATGCTCGGTTCAGCCAACGTTCGGGTTCTGACCATCGTCGGCTTTCCGGGCGCGACGACGCCGGGGATTCTGGACGACCTGAACCGGCTGGCATTTGCCTATCGCTGGTCGACCCGCGCGATCATGCTCGACAAGACCGACGCCACCAAGCTGCTCACCAAGATTCGCCGGCAGTGGTTCGCAAAGAGAAAATCCATCGGGGCCATTCTCAAGGAGGTCATGACCAACGAGGCCTCGACGCTGCTCGATACCGATGCCCACAACAAGGCGATGGACGCCGACGCCGCGCTTCAGGAATTAGGGTCGGATCAGATCGGACAAGCCTTTGTCACGGCAACCATCACCGTCTGGGACCGCGATCCCAATGCTGCCGATGAAAAGCTCCGTCTGGTCGAGAAGGTCATTCAGGGCCGCGATTTCACGTGCATGATTGAGACGGTGAACGCAGTTGAAGCCTGGCTCGGCAGTCTGCCCGGGCACGTCTACGCCAACGTGCGGCAGCCACCGGTTTCGACCCTCAACCTCGCCCACATGATCCCGATGTCGGCTGTATGGGCGGGCGAGGCGAGGGATCAGCATTTCAAAGGTCCGCCTCTTCTGTTCGGCAAGACCGAGGGTTCGACGCCGTTCCGATTCTCGCTCCACGTTGGGGACGTCGGCCATACCTTGGTGGTGGGACCGACCGGCGCCGGCAAATCGGTGCTGCTTGCGCTGATGGCGTTGCAGTTCCGCCGGTACCCGAATGCTCAGGTCTTTGCGTTCGATTTTGGCGGCTCGATCCGAGCGGCCTCACTCGCGATGGGCGGTGATTGGCATGATCTCGGCGGCGCATTGTCCGACGGAGGCGACCAACCCGTTGCGTTGCAGCCACTGGCCTGGATCGATGACCCGTCCGAGCGGGGATGGGCGACGGAATGGATCGGCGCGATCCTAGCGCGGGAAAAGATCGAGATCACTCCGGACGTCAAGGATCATCTGTGGTCGGCGTTGACGTCTCTTGCCTCGGCGCCGATGCAGGAACGCACCCTGACGGGCCTGTCGGTCCTGCTGCAATCGAACGCCCTGAAACGTGCTTTACAACCCTATTGCTTGGGTGGCCCCTCCGGGCGCCTGCTTGATGCCGAATTCGAACGCCTGGGTGAGGGCTCGGTCCAAGCATTCGAGACCGAAGGGTTGATCGGAACGAGCGTGGCCCCGGCCGTGTTGGCCTACCTCTTCCATCGTATTGGAGACCGCCTCGACGGCCGGCCGACGCTCCTGATTGTCGATGAAGGCTGGCTTGCCCTCGACGACGAGGATTTTGCCGGACAACTCCGGGAATGGCTGAAGACGCTTCGGAAGAAAAACGCCTCTGTTATCTTCGCCACCCAGTCGCTCTCGGACATCGATGGCTCCGCCATCGCGCCGGCGATCATCGAAAGCTGCCCAACACGCCTATTGTTGCCGAACGAGCGGGCGATCGAGCCGCAGATCACCGCGATCTATCGCCGCTTCGGCCTCAATGACCGCCAGATCGAGCTGCTGAGCCGGGCAACGCCGAAGCGCGATTACTACTGCCAGTCCCGCCGGGGCAACCGGATGTTCGAACTCGGCCTTGGCGAGGTTGCGCTCGCATTCACCGCAGCCTCTTCCAAGACAGACCAAGCTGCCATCGCACAGCTTCTCGCCGAGCATGGACCTAACGGCTTCGTGCCGGCCTGGCTCCAGCACCGTGGTGTTGCCTGGGCCACCGACCTGATCCCCAATCTCGGCAATCTGGAGAAATCGCAATGAGGCGTCTTGGCCTATTGATAGGTGCCGGCACCGTCGCGCTGGTGCTCGGCGTTACGGTGCCCGCGCGAGCGTTGATCGTCTTTGATCCCAACAACTACGTTCAGAACGTCCTGACCGCCGCGCGGGAACTCCAGCAGATCAACAATCAGATCACCTCGTTGCAGAACGAGGCGCAGATGCTGATCAATCAGGCGAAGAACTTGGCAAGCCTGCCGTATTCGTCGCTGCAGCAACTGCAATCGTCGATCCAGCGGACCCAGCAATTGCTGGCTCAGGCCCAGCGGATCGCCTACGACGTCCAACAGATCGATCGCGCGTTCTCGACCAGCTATGCGCCGGTCACCGGCAGCCAGTCGAGCCAGTTGTTGGTCACCAACGCTCAGTCGCGGTGGCAGAATTCTGTCGCGGCGTTGCAGGATTCACTCCGTGTCCAAGCCGGAGTCGTCGGCAACCTCGACACCAACCGCATCCAGACGTCAGCGCTTGTAACATCAAGTCAAGGCGCCAGTGGCGCCTTGCAGGCAACCCAAGCCGGCAATCAGATTCTGGCGCTTCAAGCGCAACAACTCGCCGATCTCACGGCTGCCGTGGCGGCGCAGGGCAGGGCACAGAGCCTCGAAGCGGCGCAGCGCGCCTCGGCCCAGGACCAGGGGCGAGAACAGCTTAGGCGCTTCCTGACCCCCGGACAGGGCTATCAGTCCCAAGATGTGCGGATGTTCCACTGATGACCGATGTAAGGGCGTTCAAGGCGTTGTCGATGCTTACGACAATCGGCGTATTCGCCATCGCTGCCTGCACGAGTCAGCTTCGTGGTGGAGAGGAGTCTCCGCCACCGAAGGCAGAGCAGACGATAGGTGCAACGAGCTCAGACCTCGCACGCTGCCGCAGCGTCACTTCGGAGGACACGGCAGGCTATCAACATTGTAAGCGGGTTTGGGACGAACACCGGCGTCACTTCCTTGGCAAGAAAGACGGTGCTGCAACTCCCGGCCACGATGGGTCGGCCGGCAGCTTGCCGCCCGCCCCAAAGGATCAAAGCCGGATCCCGCAGGGATATCCGCCACTGGCGACACCTGAGGCGAGCAAGCCATGACTGGTACGGGGATCATCGACCAGTTCCTGGAAACGTTCACGCGTTATATCGATAATGGCTTCGGGCTGCTGGGTAGCGATATTGGATATCTCGCAACGACCCTTGCGGCGATCGACATCACACTCGCCGCGTTGTTCTGGAGTTGGGGAACCGACGACGACATCATCGCGCGCCTCGTCAAGAAGACGCTCTTCGTCGGCGTCTTTGCTTACCTCATCGGCAACTGGAACAGCCTGGCGCGCATCGTCTTTGAAAGCTTTGCCGGGCTTGGGTTGAAAGCGTCTGGTGCAAGCCTCTCCGCGTCAGATTTCCTGCGACCGGGAAAGATCGCTCAGATCGGGCTCGATGCCGGCCGGCCATTGCTCGACTCGATCTCGAACCTGATGGGCTACATCAGTTTCTTCGAGAATTTCGTCCAGATCGTCGTCCTCTTGTTCGCCTGGGTCGTGGTGCTGCTCGCCTTCTTCATTCTGGCGATCCAGCTCTTCGTCACCCTGATCGAGTTCAAGCTCACGACGCTGGCTGGCTTCGTGCTCATTCCCTTTGGCTTGTTTGGCAAGACTGCCTTCGCGGCAGAGCGGGTGTTGGGCAACGTCATATCTTCTGGAATCAAGGTCTTGGTCCTGGCCGTCATCGTCGGCATTGGATCGACCCTGTTCTCGCAGTTCACCGCTGGCTTCGCTGGCGGTCAGCCGACCATTGAAGACGCGATGACGCTGGTGCTCGCGGCGCTTTCGTTATTGGGCCTCGGTATCTTCGGTCCTGGTATCGCAAACGGCCTGGTGTCCGGCGGACCGCAACTCGGCGCAGGCGCCGCGATTGGCACGGGGCTTGCTGCCGGAGGTGTTGTTGCGGCCGGTGCAGGTCTCGCTGCTGGCGGTGCTGGTCTCGCTGGTAGCGCAATTGCGGGCGCCGCGCGTGGCGGCAGCGCCGTCTTGAGCGGAGCGGCTGCCGCCTATCGAAGTGGCGGCCTTGCCGGCGTTGCAGAGGCTGGTGGTTCCGTTGTGATGAGCCCCTTACGCCGCGCCGGGGCTGCCCTCAGCGGAAGTGGGCAAGCTGGCGAGCAGGCCCCAAACACTTCGGCAGAAGGGCAGCCCGATTGGGCTCGGCGCATGAAGCGTGCCCAGACCATTCGGCATGGCGCGTCGGCAGCCGGACAGGCGGTCCGCTCAGGCGATCACGGTGGCAGCGGCTCTTCCGTCGATCTGTCTGAAGGAGAGCGCTGATCCAGCCGAGCTAGCACTCGCCGCGAGCGGCGCCACCTCAAATGCGGGCACCGCACAAAAACCGATCACTTCATCTCAGGGGCAACTATAGATGTTCAAACGACCTTCCGTTCACTACGGGCGCATGCCCGAGCCGACCACGCCTTATCAAAAAGCAGCGCAGGTTTGGGACGAGCGCATTGGTTCGGCGCGCGTACAAGCCAAGAACTGGCGCTTGATGGCGTTCGGCTGCTTGATGCTATCCGCCAGTCTCGCCGGCGGCCTTGTCTGGCATTCGAGCCAAGGATCGATCACGCCCTGGGTGGTTGAAGTCGATCATCTCGGCCAGGCCCAGAGGGTCGCGCCGGCCAACTTCGACTATCAACCCACAGACGCGCAGATCGCCTATCACTTGGCCCGCTTCATCGAGGACGTCAGAGGTCTCCCGACCGATGGCATCGTTCTGCGCCAAAACTGGCTCCGGGCCTACGATTTTACGACCGATCGCGGGGCAGCGGCCCTCAACGACTATGCGCGCAACAATGACCCCTTCGCAAAGCTGGGCAAGGCACAAATCTCCGTCGATGTCTCGAGCGTCATTCGGGCTTCTTCAGAAAGCTTTCGGGTCGCGTGGACCCAGCGCAGCTACGACAACGGTTCGTTGAGCTCGACCGAGCGATGGACCGCGATTCTCACGGTAGTGAACGAGACGCCGCGTGATGCCGAACGCCTGCGCAAGAATCCCCTTGGTGTCTATGTCCGCGCCATCAACTGGTCAAAGGAGTTGAGTCAGTGACCAAAACGCCTTCTGTGGTTCATTTCAAGGGTCCCAGCTCGCACAACAGTCTCAATTCGACACGGTCCGAGTTCGTGACCGCGAAGCGAGTATTTCTATCCGCCCTTCTGCTTTGTTCGTCGGCGCTCGGTGGGTGCGCGACCTATATTCCGCCGGAGATTAGCTATGACGCGCAAGTCCCTCCGCTGCAGGCGCCTCCAGCGCCTCTCGACGACAGATCACGACCACTTCACGTTCCACCGCTCTGGAAACCGGCTCTTGGCGGAAAGTCGGGAGGGAAGGAAGAGCCTGAACCTGTGGGCCGGGTTGAGACGGCAAACAGCGCAGCGCGCGTCGAACCGCGCAAGCGGGGGTACTTCAATGCAGCGCAAATCTACGCTTACAGTCCAGGCGCGCTCTATCAGATTTACGCGGCGCCGGGCCAGATCACGGATATTGCGCTCGAGGAAGGAGAGCAACTGACGGGATCGGGACCTATCGCGGCCGGTGACACAGTGCGGTGGGTCGTTGGCGATACCGAGAGCGGGAGCGGTGACACGCGCCGCGTCCATATCCTGGTCAAGCCGACCCGGGCATCGATCGAGACCAATCTTGTCGTCAATACCGATCGGCGCACATACCTGATCGAGCTCCGCTCGCGCGAGCGGCCATATATGCCGTCCGTTGCATGGTATTATCCAGAAACCGTTCGCGAACAAGTGCGTTCGGTCGCTCTGAAACCCATTCTTCCGGATCCGGCGGAGCGTATTTTTCGCTACGCCATCGAAGGAGACACCCCACCTTGGCGGCCGCTTGCCGCATACGACGATGGTCGCAAGGTCTATGTCGAATTCCCGCAAGGCATCGTGCAGGGCGAGATGCCTCCGCTCTTCGTCATTGGTCCAGACGGCAAAACCGAACTCGTCAACTATCGCGCTTACGGCAACGTATTGATTGTCGATCGGCTTTTTGCTGCCGCCGAACTGCGACTTGGCGGCGAGCACCAGCAGAAGGTCCGTATTGTCAGGACCGACGGGAGGCCGTCGTCATGAACACTCGGAATGTGAACGATCACGAGCAAGCAGTTCCGCCACAAACACAAGGGAAGCAGTCCGAAAGCTTCCGCTTGAGAGCAGAGCATCCGCGCGTGACGCGGTTGTCGCGGAAGGTCTTGGCGGGCGGGAGCGCGGTTGCCCTGCTTGTCATCGGCGGAGCGGTGCTGTGGTCGCTACAGAACAATCGCTCCCGCAATCAAGCGGCCGATGAGCTTTACAGTACCGACCACCACAATGTTGCCGACGGTATTACGACGCTGCCGAAGGACTATGCTGGCGTTCCGCGCCAGTCAATTCCGCAGCTTGGTCCACCGCTCCCCGGGGACCTCGGTCGACCCATCCTTGCAGCTCAGGGCCAGTCGCCGACGATCGGCGCTGATCCAGACCAGCAGCGCCGGGATCAAGAGACCGAAGCAGCCCGCACCAGTCATCTGTTCGCTTCGACCAACGGACGAGAAGTGCGTCCGTCCGCCGCTGCAGCTGTTGGAAGCGAGCGCGTTGTGCCGGCGAGCGCAACAAGCATCGGCGACGATGGATCTGCGCAGAATGGTCAGGACCGCAAGCTTGCCTTCGTCAACGCGTCTGTGGACCGTCGCACGCTTAGCCCTGACCGCATCACGAGGCCGGCTTCACCGTATGTCGTGCAGGCCGGGACGGTTTTTTCGGGAGCCCTGATAACCGGGATCCGATCGGACCTTCCGGGCCAAATCACTGCGCAGGTCACCGAGAATGTCTTTGACACGCCTACCGGCCGCTTTCTCCTTGTGCCGCAAGGAGCGCGTCTGATCGGCATGTACGACAGCCAGGTCACTTTCGGTCAGTCCCGCGTCCTGCTCGTCTGGACCCGGCTGATCATGCCGAATGGACGTTCTATCGTTCTCGAGCGGCAGCCCGGCGCTGACACCGCTGGCTATGCAGGTCTCGAAGACCAGGTCGACAACCACTGGAGTGAACTCTTCAAGGCTGCGGCACTATCGACGTTTTTGGCGGTCGGGACCGAACTAGGGGCTGGCTCGGATACCAATAGCAACGACAGCGCCATCATCCAGGCATTGCGGCACGGCGCCTCGGATTCACTCAACCAGACCGGGCAGCAGGTAGTTCGGCGTAGCCTCAATATTCAGCCCACTTTGACTGTCCGACCCGGCTTCCCGGTTCGCGTTGTCGTCAATCGTGACCTCATACTTGTGCCTTACGGAGGGTAGGGGATGACAAAGCTTAGAATAGGAACGCTGCCCGACGACAAGCCGGTCAAGGTAACCACTGAGCTTCCAGCATCAGTCCATCGGGATCTCGTCGCCTATGCAGATGCTGTGACACGCGAAAGCGGGCAGAGTATCGATCCGGCAAAGCTGATCGCGCCCATGCTGGCGCGCTTCATGGCCACGGACCGCGGATTTGCAAGGGCGAGACGAACCAATCAATCCCCAAGAGCCGGCGAAGGTGACGGATAGCGTTCTGCCAACAGATTGAGGAAACGCTTCAGAGCCGGATTTTCATTGTCGTCGCGCCAATGCGCATGGAAATCCACCCGGCTTGGCCCCGTTCCGTCTTGCAACTCCCGGTACACCAGGCCAGCGAAACTTGCGCCAATATCCGATTCCATCACCAGACTGAGCCCCATGCCCATACTCGTCAGACTTTTGATGATGCCGCGGCTTACATCGTGTCGCTCTACCTTGGGGCGATCGTCTGGTAGAACGAGCTTCGAAATCAAGAGATCCTCAAACTCACGTCCTGGATCATACTCACTTAGAAGGATCGTTTCGTTGCGCAAATCGGTCCAATAGATGATCTGGCGGGCCGCCAGGCGGTGGTCCTGAGGTAGCGAGATCAGGATTCGTTCGCTCCATAGCAGCAGTGATCTGGTGTCTTTTGAAGGCAAACGTCCAGGGCTAACGACAACGTCGACGGTTCCGTTACGCAGGGCAGTCATCAGACGGAAACGAGAGCGCTCCATTGTCGCCAATTCGAGTTTCGGGAGCTGCTTCTTGAGCTCACCTATCGTCGCTCGCAAATTTCCGGTGGACATGGATGTAAAGAAGCCGATGATGAGATGGCCAGTATCGCCGCGACCACTGGACCTTCCTTTGTCAACGAGCATGTCAACTTGTTCTAGGATCAACCGCGCAATTCGCAAAACCGCGCGGCCAGCGCTGGTCGGCTTAATTCCTCCGCTTGAGCGATCAAATAAAGATGTCCCAACTAAATGCTCAAGTTGGCCAATAGAACGACTTAGTGCCGTGTGTTTGATGGAAAGCACTTCTGCGGCTCGTCGAAAACTTCCGTAGTCAGCGGCGACCACGGCTAGCCGAAGCTGTTGCAAATCGATGGCCCTTGATGCATGCCGTCGATCGCTTCTGTTGTCTGTCTCGGTCATGTTCAAAGCTCTCTAGAGAACTACGGCGTGTCCGCTCCAGACGGGGAGCGGGTAGCCAAAGCTCCATTGCTTCGGCGGCGATCTACAGAGTTGTTGAGTTTCTCGATCGACTCGGCAGCAGGCTGCGGCGATGATAGCCGAAACGCTGCACGTCCATGCGAATGGTCTCGCTGACCGATCGAACCGCTCGCTTCTTTCTCTTCCAATTGCCGCTTAGCTCTGACGGAAGTAATCCACCTCGAGGAACTACCAGAAGCGCGCTTCTTCCGTTCAAATATATGTCGTACATCGTCCTTCCCTCAACTTCACGCGAACTCGGACGGCCCTAGTGACTCTGACGCCTTGTCTGTGCGAGCCTAGGGGATCAATTTACCGGGGTTCATGATGCTTAATGGATCGAGCGCTGCTTTCACGCGACGCATTAGAGCAAGTTCGATGTCGCTCTTCTGATGCGATAGTTCCGATAAATGAAGTTGGCCAATGCCGTGCTCGGCACTAACCGTTCCGCCAAGCGACCAAACGATCGCGTTCGCGGCAGCTTCGATCTGCTTTCTCATGTCGACGAAATGGTTCGCGCCGCTCTCTTGCGGTTGGCAAGCACTATAATGAAGATTTCCATCTCCCAGGTGGCCAAACGCAAATGGCACAAAGCCCGGGAAAAGTTCGTCGATCGCCGATGTCAGACGATTATAGAGCTCGGGCACTTTTCCGATCGGAACGCAATAGTCGAAGCGAAAGGATGCTCCGAGGACCTTGTGTAGGTCTGAAAAAGAATCTCGGATCGTCCAGAGTTGGGCTTCTTGTGACATCGATTGAGAGAGAACCGCGTCCGTAATCAATCCCTCGTCCAGCGCGCGTGAGACAATATTCTCGAGCTTGTCTTGGACGGGCTCTCGACTACCAAGGCGGCAGAGCACGAACCAAGCGTCCCGCAGTTCTATCGGCGATCGACAATGCAAAAGCTCTTCGCAAGTGCGCCGGATTCCCATGGCGGGCATCAGTTCAATCGCCGCGAGTTCTCCTCCAGCCATCTCAAGCGCGAGATTGGCGAAGTCAGGAGCCGCGTCGAGCGAGACAAGGCTGACGAGAGCAGAAACGCTGGCCGCTTCAGCGGCGTGCAGCTTCAAAGAAGCCGCCGTCATAACGCCTAGTGTGCCCTCGGAACCGACAAAGAGCTGCTTGAGATCGAAACCGCTGTTGTCTTTGCGCAGATTCTTTAACCCGCACCACAGTTGCCCGTCAGGGAGAACAACCTCAACGCCCAAGGTCAGGTCTCGACAAGTGCCGTAGCGCACAACACCCATGCCGCCGGCGTTCGTGGCAAGTGCCCCGCCGATAGTTGCGCTGCCGCGGGCACCGAAATCCAGGCCGAAGTGGCGACTTTCGGCTCGAGCGGCCTCCTGGATCTGGGAGATGGTGCATCCCGCCTCGGCGACGATCGACCACGAACGCGGGTCGATCGACCTGATTCGGTTCAATCCGGTCGTACTAAGGACGATCGCGGGAGCCCCTTCGCCGGTAGGAACAGCACCACCGCAAAGGCTTGTATTTCCCCCCTGAGGTACAATCGCGCACCCAGCCTCATTGGCGGCGCGCACAACGGCTTGAACCTCCTCGACGCTTCGCGGGCGAGCGACAGCGATTGCTTCCCCTTGATACCACCCTCGGTAGTCCCGGGAGTTCGGACCCATCATGTCGTGATCTGTGACCAGCAATCCGGGGCGCGGCAGCGCGCGACCGAGCGCTTGCTGAACGATTGTTGTCCCCTCTCTTGATGCTGCTTTCATCAAGGCGCCACTCCGCTCGCGTTCGGTGGAACGCTGCTGGGCTCAAGCGGGCCGTCCACGGCGTCATAGCGGAAGAGCCAATCGTAACGATCGCGTACCTTTTGCTCGTTCCATTGTACCGTGACGTAGCGTTGCGCGTCCTCACGGTCGAGAAGGCGCTCATTGTGGAACAGGAGGCGGTTGCGGTCGGCCAGATCGACACAGCGGTTGGCGCGTCCGACTCGTGTGGCTTCAAAGGTTGCAATAGACTTTGGAATGTCCGACGCGAAGCCTTCGACGCAACGCGCCAATATCATGCCATCCTCGATGGCCATGACCGCGCCTTGGGCCATGAATGGCAGCATTGGATGTGCGGCGTCACCGATAAGGACGATCCTGCCACGCGACCATTGCTGGATCGGCTTCCGGCTCATCAAAGCCCACCGGTAATGGACTTCGATAGTGTCGATAAGCGCGTGAATGTCATCGTGCCAACCAGCAAAGTCCGCAGCGCATTCGGCCCGCTCGCCGCGAGCGGTCCAGGATTCGGTTTGCCATTCATTGCGCTCGACAACGCCAACGAAATTTATGAGCTCACCGCGGCGCAGAGGGTAGGTGACGACGTGGCGGCCCGGCCCTACCCAGTTAGCGCCAGTCGGGCGGCGCAAGCTCTCAGGCAGCGAAGACGCGGGAACCGTACCGCGCCAGGCAACGCAGCCCGTGAATACGGGATGTGAATCGCCAAACATGGCTGCGCGGACACGCGAATGAATTCCATCCGCCGCCACCAAGGCGGCTCCGGACACGCGTTCTCCGTCCGCGAGGATCGCCGCAGGTCGATCACCTTGAAGAACGTCCGCCACTTTCGCACCCAAACGGATCGCCGACGGGGCGATAGCGGTCACCGCGCGTGCAAGCAACATCTGCAAATCGCCGCGATGGAACATCAGATACGGGTATCCGTATTCGGCGATTGATGCGGCCCCGAGATCAAAGAGTGGCCAAGTCTCTCCGCTATTCCAAAGACGTATCTCTTTGGCTTGGGCTGCGACGGCAACACCTTCCATCGCGCCATCGAGCCCCAAATGGGAGAGAATGCGCGTCCCGTTAGGGCTGATCTGGACACCCGCGCCTGCTTCACGCAGTTCGTCGGCTTGTTCAAGTATCTCGACATCGAAACCCCGCCGCAGGAGCGCGAGTGCGGCAGTCAATCCACCAATACCAGCGCCGACGATAACGATTTTGCGATCGCCCATGCTTGGTCTCCCTCTAAGCGACGTAGACGGCAAGTTGAGTTGTCGCGGGCTGCGACTGAACTGCCCTTAGACTTAGGCTTCGGGTCTCGCTCGGGCGCGTCGAGTGGCTTGAGAGCCGCTCGCCCCGCTCAAGAGGACTTAGCCGATCGAGACAGCTGTGTCTATCAGATGAACACCATTCTCAAAAACATGGCCGGAAGGTGCCCCCTGCACGCAGCACCAGCGAGCAGGCTCCGGTCCTTACGGCCCGAGCCCAGTATCCGCGTCCAAGTTAGCTTTGAACTACGCTTTGACGGCCTTGCGACGCTTGATTGGCGTCACATCGGCTGTTTTCAAGTCGTCGTCCTGCGAGGGCGTCGCCGATGCTTGGGAGCCGAGAAGCGTTGATATCTTGTGACCCGCTTCTCGGATCAGCCTCGCAAACTCCGCAATCTTCTCTTCGCTTACGCGTGCCGCAGGACCGTAGAGGCCCACCGAACCGACGACATTTCCGCGATGATCAAAGTAGGGGGCGGCCACAGCGACAGCGCCGACAAATATCTCGCCGCGGCTGATCGTGTAGCCATTGTGGGCCGCAGAGCGAACGGCTTCTTCAAGGTTGCTGCGTTGAGCGTCCTTCGGCATCTCAGCCAAAAATTCTGCCTGGCGTTCTTGCGGCATGAAGGCAAGCAAAGCCTTACCCGTCGCACCTTGCGGGATCTTCATCGACGATCCGATTCCGCGACTGATGGCCAATACGTGACGGCTTTCGCACTCCAGAATGCAGATGCTGCGATCCTCTTCCAGCCTGAAGAGTGCCGAAGTCTCGCCCGTCGCGTCACGCAACTCCTCCAGAATAGGGCGGGCTACGTTGACGACATCAAGACCGCTGAGCCAGACGTGCGAGAGCTTCATCACACCGTGCGCGAGCTTGAAGCGCTGAGGATCGCCCTCAGCGTGGATCAATCCGCGGGTCGAAAGAGTGTGAAGCAGCCTGTACAGGGTCGGCCGGCTCAATCCGACGCGCTTCTGGATCTCAATGACGCTCATAGCCGGCTGATCGGCTGAAAAGCACTGCAAGATGGCAATCGCCCGATCCACGGCACGGACGCTGGACATGCCGGCGTCGGATTCGGTTGCCGCGATTTTTCGCTTCTTTGCCATCTGGCCTCTAGAATCTGGGAGTTGTGGTGGATTTCCCTTCTACAATACCGGTTGGCCCGGCCCGATAACAGCCCTTGCTAGCTTCTAGCGCTTGAAAACCTCAAAAAAGAGGGATTCGAGCCGGCGTCCGCTCTGCGGAACGCCGTCTCACGGCCTCCTCCCGAATTTAGGGGGAGGTTTATTTCTCAGATTTGAGTGGCCTCGTCGGCAATATTGTTCCGGAGCACTCCGATGCCATCCGCCTCGACTTCAACGACGTCGCCCGGGCGAAGCCAAACCGGCGGATTCAGTCGGGCACCAGCTCCGGTGGGAGTACCGGTGACAATGACGTCGCCCGGTACAAGCGTTGTGAAAGTCGAGATGTAATTGATGAGCTTCCGGAACGGGAAGATCATTCGGCTGGTGCGGTCCTCCTGACGGACCTCTCCGTTGACCCGCGTGACGAGGCGGATGTCGCCGATCTGGCTTTCGGCCTTGAAGGGGATCAGCCAAGGTCCGATAGAGCCAGTTCCATCAAAGTTCTTGCCCTGCGTCACATTGAACTTGGCGTGCCTCACCCAATCGCGGATCGTCCCTTCGTTGCACAGGGTGATAGCGGCGACGTGATCGAGGGCCTTCGCCTCCGGAATGCGACGGCCGGCTTGGCCAATCACAAGAACGACCTCGCCCTCGTAGTCCAATTGAGGGGACTCCGGTGGGCGGGTCAACGCCACGTTGTGCCCTACGAACGATCGGGGAAACCGGGGGAACAAGGAGGGATTCTGCGGAGCGGCCTGGCCGTCCTTGTACTCCTCATTACGGTCAGGGTAGTTGACGCCGACGCAAATGATCTTCTCGGGGTTTGGCACAGGGAGAAGGAATGTCACGTCGGACAAGGAAAAGTCTTCCGACTTCCCTGCGCCGGCCTCGACGAGCTTGTCGAGCGCGCCGGCCTCGATCACGTGGCGCAGGCTCGGCCAATTGGCCTCGAACCGACTCGACAGGTCGACAAAGCCCTTCTCGGTGATGACGCCGTAGCGCGTCTTCCCGTTTGCAAGGACAGTGGAAAGCCGCCCGTAACGAAATTCCATGTTCTGAGCTCCTTGTTAGGGCGCGACGATTGGCTGGGCAGCCAACACGGAATCCCGGACCTTGGCGTCGGCAAATTGGCTGCCTTCCTCGAACCAGGATTTCGGTGCGGGCGCGCCCCAGAGGGTTTGCCGCTGAGGATCCTTGAGATCCCACTTGATGGGCTCGAGGTCCGGATCAACCGTCTGATAATCCGAGCAGTAGATTTCGATCCGGTGCCCGTCCGGATCACGGATGTAAAGGAAGAACGCATTCGATATGCCGTGCCGGCCAGGACCGCGCTCGATGTTCTTCACCCATCCGGTCGTCGCCATCAGATCGCACAAGTCGATGATGTTGAGCGGCGTCGGGACCCAGAATGCGGTGTGATGGAGCCGCGGTCCACGACCGTTGGTAAACGCGATGTCGTGCACACCGCCCTTGCGGTGCGTCCAGGCTGCCCATAGCCGACCGCTTTCCTCGTCCTCCGTATATTCGGTCACGCGGAAGCCGATCTCGTTGTAGAAGGCGACGGACGCATCCACATCTGGTGAGAAACAATTGAAGTGGTCGATGCGCAGCGGTTTGACACCTTTGTAGAGAGCGTACTTTTGATGGATTGGCGGAAGCCGGTCCATCTTCGAATAGAACTCTAATGGGATGCCGTGAGGGTCTTTCGTGCGGAACGTACGCGACTGATAAGGACGCTCGACCCAGTCGACGGGCAAGTCTTTTCCCTTGAAGAAGTGGGCCGCCTTTTCAAGGTCTTCGTCGCCGAAGACCTTGAAACCGAGATCCCTCGCCACCGCAGCAGAGCTCTTCTTCAGGACGATGCAGTGATGGCCGCGCTCCTCCATGGCACGCAGATAGATCGTATCCGACGTCTCATCGGTGACCTGAAGTCCCAAGGTGTCGACGTAGAAGGCGCGAGACTTGGCCAGGTCGGTGACAGCCAGTTCGACGTGGCTCAGGCGAAGGATATTGAAGGGCGGATAAAGGACGGGAGCGGGAATCGGCATAGTTGTCTCCTATCAGCGGGCGAGTTTCTGGATTGAATGTTCGGTGGTTGCGAAAGCGACGTTCTTGGTCTCCATGTAAAAATCGAAAGACCAGTCGCCGCCATCTCGACCAACACCGGAATTCTTCAGGCCACCAAACGGGGTCGGCAAATGACGGACATTCTCGGAGTTCACCCAAATCATGCCGGCCTGCAGGCCGCTGGTGAACCGGAAGGCGCGCGTGATGTCGGAGGTCCAGAGATATCCTGTGAGGCCGTATTGCGTATCGTTGGCGATCTGAAGCGCGTCGGCTTCGTTCTTGAACGATATTGCACTCAGGACGGGTCCAAAGATCTCTTCCTGCGCGATACGCATATCGTTGGTCACGTTCGTGAACAACGTCGGCGAGACGTAGCAGCCTCCGCCTGGTCCAGCGACCTTTTCACCGCCTGCCGACAGTTTCGCGCCGCCACCTTTGCCGATCTCGATGTATTCGAGAACCTTCTTCTCGTGCACCGGATGAATCAGCGGGCCGACCACGGTTTTCGGATCGAGCGGATGACCAACGGGAATGCGCTTGGCGCGATCGGCGATCATCGAGGTGAACTTTTCGTAGATTGATTCTTCCACGAGCAGGCGGGAGGACGAGGTGCAGCGCTCACCGTTCAGCGAATAGATCATGAAGGCGGCGGCATCGGCGGCGCGCTCAAGATCCGCGTCGGCAAAGACGATGACAGGGTTCTTTCCGCCGAGTTCGAAATGCACGCGCTTCAGCGTATCCGCACCCTGCTTCATGATCAGCGAGCCCGTCCGGCTTTCTCCAACGAAGCCGATCGCCTTGATGTCCGGATGCTCCGTGAGTGCTTTGCCCGCATCCTCGCCGAAGCCGTTGACCAGGTTCCAAACGCCGGGTGGCAAGCCGGCTTCTTCGGCGATCTCGACAAGGAGCCGCGCCGTCAGCGGCGAGAACTCGGCAGGCTTGTGGACGATCGTGCAGCCCGCGGCCAGGGCAGGGGCGATCTTCCAGGTCGACAGCATGAAGGGCGTGTTCCAAGGCGTGATAATGCCGACCGGGCCGATTGGCTGGCGTGTCGTCATGTTGATCTGACCTGGCGCATGCAGAGTGCTGCCATCGCGCGCCTCTGGCGCACGGTCGGCAAAGAAGCGGAAGTTTTCCGCGCCACGCAAGGCGGCCTTGGCCATGAACTTCAACGACTGGCCCGTGTCCATGCATTCAACGAACGCGATTTCCTCGGCGCGCGCGACGATTGCGTCTGCGACTTTGTGCAGCAATGCCTTGCGCTTTTCGCCATCGAGTGCAGCCCAGGCAGGGAAGGCTGCTTTTGCGGCTACTGCCGCGCGGTCGATGTCGGCGGCTTTGCCGTGCGCGACCTTGCCGAGGCTTTTGAGATCGACGGGAGACGTCGTGTCGAACGTCTGGCCATCGAGGGCTGGCACCGCTTTGCCGTTGATGTGGTTGAGGACGCCGCCAGTCTCAAAACGGGCGAGGTATTTCTCGGCTTTAAGAAGATTAGCTTCGAGGTCCGACATCTTTGGGTTCCTTGATTGAGCTCCGAGATCGACGATCCGGCTCAAATATATTTAACATGTTAAGTAGTCAAACACGGGAGGGCCAGGACAGCCTTGCAGAGGCGCCTCTTGACTCGATACTGCCATTCCATAAAAATGACAATGATGTCCATCTAATGGACACATTAAGAATTTGGAGGTTGAGGGATGCTTTCGAGGCGAGAAGTAATGGTGGGAGTGATCGCGGTGGCTACGTCACCGGCGTTGGCCAATGTGACGAGTCCTGTGACGATCGTCGTCCCCTTTGCACCGGGCGCTTCTGCCGACGGCATTGCGCGAATGCTCGGCAACTACCTGACGGACAGCCTGAAAACGACAATCGTGATCGACAATCGGGCCGGCGGTGGCGGCGCAGTGGGCCTGATGGCTGTTTCGCGGGCCGGCGCTGATGGCGGCACCATCGGGATCGGCGCCACGGGCGCCATCACGATCAATCCACACGTGGAGGGAGCCCCTCCATTTGACCCGCTCAAGCAGCTCACGGCGATTGCCAAGCTCGTCGACATCCCGCTCGTCCTGGTGGCGAGCCCTGCCACTGGATTGAAAACGATCGACGATGTTGTGGCGAAATCCAAGGCGAGCCCGCAAGGGCTAAGCTTTGGATCGACCGGCATCAATTCATCTCAGCATCTTTCGATCGAGGTGCTGAAGCAAATGACTGGCGCCAATCTGACGCACGTTCCTTACCGCGGGAGCGCGCCGGCGACGACCGACCTGCTCGGCGGGCAATTGCCTCTGGCCTGCGTGGACCTCACCTCTGTCTCGGAGCAAATCAAGGCGGGGGCTGTCGTTCCGATCGGTGTCACCGCGGGAAAGCGATATGCGATCGCGCCCAATATCCCCACGTTCGCGGAGCAGGGTCTGAATGGGTTCGACGTGCCGGCCTGGCTTGGCCTGTTTGGTCCGGCAACGCTGTCCGCCGAGGCGGTCGAGTCGTTCTCCACGGCTTCGGAGAAGGCCATGGCCGACAAGGATGTGGTGACGCGCGTGGAGAATCTTTCGTGCCAGCCAGCGTTCCTCGGGCCCAAGCTCTTCGCGAACTTCCTGAGCGAGCAGTCCGGAAAGATGAAGTCGCTCGTCAAGCTTGCTGAGGGGACGAAGTAGCCCCTCATGGGTCATGCGTCGGGGGCAGGGCGGGCACCGTGAATGGCCCGGTACTGCAAGAATTCTTCGACGCCGAAGCGGCCGTTTTCGCGGCCAAACCCGGACTTCTTGAAACCTCCGAAGGGAGCCAAGAAGTTTTGGGGGGCCCCATTAAGGCTCACCTGGCCGGTTCGGAGCGCGCTGGCAACGCGCAGCGCGCGCTCGTTGTCTCTACTCCAAACACTGCCGGAGAGACCGTAGGACGAGGCATTGGCAATCGCGCACGCCTCCGCATCGTCTTCGTAGGGGATGATCGACAATACCGGCCCAAAGATCTCCTCCCGGGCAATCGTCATCGACGGGTGCACGTTTGAAAATACCGTCGGCTCGACAAAGTAACCTTTGGCCGGCTTTGCGTTACGCTCCGTGGCTTCGAGTGAGCGAGCTCCCTCGAGCCGCCCGCGGGCAATGTGATCCGTCACGCGCCCCAATTGTCTGGCGGTCGCGACCGGGCCCATTCGCGTGGCTTCTTTCAGAGGATCGCCTAGCGTCCAGCTCGTCATCGCTTCACGGCAAAGCTGTTCGATATCGGAAAGCGCTCCTCGCGGCACGAGCATACGCGATTGCGCGACGCAGGTCTGACCGCTGTTGGCGAAACAGGACGTCAGGACGGCCGGAATAGCATTTTCGAGCGGCGCATCATTGAGAATGATCGCCGCTGATTTACCTCCAAGCTCGAGGACGACGCGCTTGCCATCTCGACCCGCAGCTTCTGCGACAGCCATCCCGACTGTCTCGGAACCGGTGAAGCTCAGCATATCGATGTCAGGGTGGCTGCTAAGCGCTGCACCGATTTCCGCTCCGCCCCAGATCATGTTGAAAACGCCGGGCGGCAGGCCGCCTGCTACAAGCGCGTCAGCGAACAGGACGGCCGTAGAAGGAGCAGTCTCGCTCGGTTTCAGGACCACCGTGCAGCCGGCGGCGAATGCGGCAACGACTTTCGCCACAATCTGATGGAGGGGCGCATTCCAAGGCGTGATTGCGCCGACGACGCCGACTGGTACACGGCTGACCAGGGACGCGCCCATGTACTCGCTCCAATCCATGGTCCGGATCGAGTCTACCGCGACGGCCCCGTTGCGGAGCGGCATGGGAATTTGCAGAAGCCGGCCAAACCAAACCGGTACCCCAATTTCCTGCGCCATGGATTGGACGAATGAATCGGTTCGGGCCTCGATCTCATTGAGGCAGCGCTCGAGAATTGCGGCTCGAGTTTCGACCGGGGTCGAACTCCAGCGCGGGAAGGCCTTTGCGGCAGCTTGCGCTGCGGTATCCACGTCTTCCCGCGATCCGTGAAGGACGACCGCGCATTCGCTTTCGCTTGTGGGATCGATGACCGGGGTGCGACCCGCGCCAGCAGCCTTCGTCCACTTCCCGTCAATGAAATTGCAATCGAACCTGGTCATTCGAGCCTCACGGATTGATCACTTTGGTCGGATCCGGCGCCTGTCGGCCCGACGCGAATGGCGGAGGGACAAGTCGAAGCAGATGCCAAGGGCTAGGCATTGGCGCGACGCGAGCCTCGACCAGAACCGGTCCGCCCCCGCGAGGGCGCGATTTCAGCAAAGCGAGAAGTTGATGAGGCCCATCGGCGCGCTCGTATGGAATATCGAAGGCCGCGGCGAGATGATCGTATTTGGGATTCTGAAGTTCGACTCCGAACTCTTTGCCGAACTGATCTTGCTGCATCTTTCTGACGTTGCCGAAGTGGCCATCATTGAAAATGACGATAGCGATGTTCAGGTTGTATTTGCGGGCGGTGGCGAGCTCTTGAAGATTCCAGCCAAAGCCGCCATCGCCATTAATGCTGACGACGGCGCGCTCAGGGTTCGCGACTGCCGCGCCGAGAGCTGTGGGAAATCCGTAACCAAGTGTGCCCTGATAGCCGGGAGTGATGAAGGTATTGGGCTCGTAGACGGGGTAAGCCAGGCGGGCGAAATAGCCGACCTGCGTGAGCTCGTTGACCAGGATGCCGTCGTCAGGAATGCCTTCGCGAAGCGCCCTTACCCACGCACCTTGCGGCTCGATCTCGGCCATCTGCGCAGTCGCCCAAGCGCGCACTTTGCTGAGGTCGACTGCGAGGGAAGGGCGCTTGGAGCTCGCTTCCTCGAGCGCTCGCAGCGCCGTCGCGCAGTCGCACTCCAGGGCAATGTCGCACTGACGGGGAGCGCTCCACGCGGCAGGGTCCAGATTGATGTAGATGAAGGTCTTGCCATCTCCCGGCCAGGCGGGCTTGCCCATGGCCGTATCGACGAACCGGCTACCGACAACGAGCACCACGTCCGCGTGGGGAAACACAGCCCGGCCATCTAGCGTGTTCAAGGCCAGGGGATGCCGATCAGACAGGGCGCCGCGGCCATTCTCGCCCATGATGACCGGGGTTTGGAGCTTCTCTGCGAAGGATTTGAGGGCGCTCGACGCACGGCCGGCGAGAGCGCCGCCGCCAACATAGACGATGGGGAACTTGGCTCGCGCCAGCAGTTTGGCCGCACGCTCGATCTGCTTGCTATCCGCAACCAAAGCAGGAGAGGCGGAGGGAGCCAACTGATCGACGTCGACCTTTGCGCTCAGGACGTCGTGAGGGATCTCGATCCCAACGGGCTGCGGCCGGCCGCTCTCCAGTTCGCGGAAGGCGGAGCGGACGAGGTTCGGAACGTCTTGCGGTCGGTCCGCTCGGCTGTGCCATTTCGTCACGGTTTCGAGGATTGAGGACTGCCTGTTGACCTCGTGGAGCAAGCCGAGGCCCTTGCCGACTGCCGAAGAGTGAATGTCGCCGGAGATGCAAAGGACGCGAGAGTTGCAGGCGTAGGCGGTCGACAGGCCAGCCATGGCATTGAGAAGGCCTGGCCCGGGGACAACCATGCAGATACCCGCCGAATTCGACGTGCGCGCATATCCGTCAGCCATGTAAGACGTTGCCTGCTCGTGCCGGGGGACGATGTAGCTGATAGCATTGGCGACCTTGCGCAATCCGTCCACGGCCCAGTCAAGCTGAACGCCGGGAACACCGAAGACGTGTTTGACGCCCTCTTGAACGAGTTGGTTCGCCAACGCTTCTCCGCCTGTCTGCTGCATTGTCTCTCACTTTCTTGTCGGCCAGAGCTACTAGGCGCCTGGCGGAACGCTGCGATCAGCCGCCGTTATACGCATTTTGCAATCTTCGTCCACGGAGCGGACATCCTAGCCGCCGTCCAAATGCACGGGTTGACGGCCTTCATTATGTCGGTGTAAGGAATTTGGACATTGTGTCCGCCTGACGGACATTGGGAGGATACAAGATGTTTGTGCGGAAGCGCGAACGCGACCATTTGGTGGCGCTGTTCCCCGCTGCGACGCAGAAGCCGTCCGGGACGATCGCTGAGCCTGCGGCGATCAAGGAGCCTGGCGCGCTGGATTCGCCAATTGCCATTGTGGCGATCAGCCTGTGTCAGCCGAACCGACCTGAGCCGGAGTGTTGATTCTCCGCGAGCCATACGCGGCGGCCTGGATCGTCTCCCGTTGTGAGGTGGCCCAGTCGAGTTGTTCGAGCAATTGACGCCCGCCACCCCCTCTCAATCCAACCCAAGCAAACACTCGAAAGGTAAAGGGAGAAACGCATGAAGAAATTCTTATGGCCGACGGTGGCCGCGATTGCCGCGTTCGCCGTCAACCCCGCCAACGCGGAAGTCAAGATTGGTGTCATCCTTTCGTTGACCGGACCGGCGGCTTCACTGGGCATTCCAGAGAAGAACAGCGTCGACCTCATGCCGCGCAACTTCAATGGCGAGCCCGTCCGTTACATCATCCTCGACGACGCGAGTGACCCGGCTACCGCCGTCAAGTCGGCGCGCAAGCTCATTGATGAAGAGAAGGTCGACGCGATTATCGGGCCAAGCACGACGCCCGCATCTTTGGCGATCCTTGAAGTGATTGGGCCGGCCAAGACCCCGATGGTCAGCGCAGCCGGCTCGAAGGTGATTGCCTATCCATCGACCGGAAACAAGGCATGGTCCTATGTTCTATCGCTCACCGAAGAGTCCCAGGGGATCTATGCCTTTCAGCGGATGAAGGAAGGTGGCAAGAAATCGGTGGCGTTCCTGGGTTTCAATGACTCGTTCGGAGAAGCCTTCCTAAGCGAGATGCGCAAGCTCGCCGCGAAATTCGACATCAAGGTCGTCGCTGACGAACGGTTCGATCGCACGGACACGAGCGTTGTCGCGCAGGTGCTGCGGGTCGTCAGCGCCAACCCCGACGCCGTGTTTCTCGCCGCATCGGGAACGCCCGCCGTTGCCCCGATCGCTGAATTGAAGAAAGTGAACTACAAGGGAGACATCTACAGCAGCGGCGCCGTTGCAAACTCGGACTTCCTCCGCGTCGGCGGTGCTCAAGTTGAAGGTCTCTTTGTAGGAACGGCCGCGATCATCGTGGCGGAGCAGTTGCCGGACGGCAATCCGATCAAGGCCTCGGCCCTGAAATACGCGCAGCTCTACGAAGCCAAATACGGGCCGAACTCCCGCACCCTCTTTGGCGCATTGGCGTGGGATGCCGGCGGCCTGGTCGCACATGCGAGCACCGAAGTGTTGAAGGCCGGTATTCACCCGGGCACGCCCGAATTCCGCTCGGCCCTCCGGGATGCGCTCGAGAAAGTCCAGGACTTCGCAGGTGCCCAGGCGATCTACTCAATGACCAAGGAAGATCACAACGGCACAGACGTGCGGTCCGCAGCCCTGCTGCAGATCAAGGATGGCAAATGGGTCTACGTACCTTCCAAGTGACGATTGCGGGACGCGTTTTTCGAGCGCGTCCCGTCTCTCTCGTCCAAGAGCTGCAGGCATGAATAGCTTTATCGCGATACTTCTCTCTCAGGATGCGCTCACGGTCGGAGCCATCTACGGTCTAGTGGCCGTCGCATTGGTCATCATCTTCTCCGTCACACGTGTCATCTTCGTCCCGCAAGGAGAGCTGATCGCGTTTGCCGGGATGACGTTGGCCTCCATTCAGGGCGGGCAGGCAGCTCCGACGACGTGGCTGGTGCTGATTGGTGGCCTGGCCGTTGCGAGTCTCGAGCTCGGCGCCTACCTGCTCGGAGACCGGCGCCGCTCGCGCCTCACGAACGCCTCGATGTACGGCGTCGGCGCTATCGCGATCTTTCTCATCGGACGAGCAGTTGCAGGTACGCCGATCGTCGGCATCGGCTCGATCATGTTGACTCTCCTGATCGTGGTTCCTCTCGCGCCGATCGTCTTCAAGCTTGCATTCGAGCCGCTCGGAAATGCGTCTGTGCTGGTCAAGCTGATGCTGGCCGTTGCGGTGCATTTCGCGCTTCTGGGATTGGCGCTGGTGCTGTTCGGCGCGGAGGGTGCCCGAACCCGGGCGACCTTCCCTGGGCAGCTCTCGGTCGCCGGCTACAGCCTCTCCCAACAGTCGCTTTTCGTCATCGTGGCGACGGTCGTTCTGATGGGGCTGACCGCAGCCTTCTTTGGCAAGACGTTGGCCGGCAAATCGCTTCGGGCAACAGCCGTGAACCTGACGGGGGCGCGCATCGTGGGCGTTCGGCCGGCGAAGTCCGGCAGTATCGCATTCCTGCTCGCCGGAGCGATCGGGGTCGTGTCGGGAGTTCTGATCTCGCCTATTGTGACCATCTACTACGATAGCGGTCTTCTGATTGGGCTTAAGGGATTCATTGCCGCAATCGTCGGCGGACTTGTCTCTTATCCGCTCGCTGTGCTTGGCGCCGTGAGTATCGGCTTCATCGAGACGTTTTCTGCGTTCTACGCCAGCAACTACAAGGATGCCATCGTCTTCGCCCTGATCATTCCGATCCTGATCGCGCGGAGCCTGACGACGACACACGTCGAGGAGCACGAAGAGTGACGATCCGGTCTATATTCATCGCACTGTTCTGCCTCGCTGTTCTGGTTCTCCCGGCCCTGGTGCCCGCCTATCAGGTGACGGTGCTGAACTACATCGGCATGTGGAGCCTCATCGCGCTCGGTCTCGTTCTGCTCACGGGCGTTGGAGGTCTCACCTCGTTCGGACAAGCCGCATTTGCCGGGGTCGGTGCCTATTCCACCGCCTACCTGACGACAGCCTGGGGGCTGTCGCCCTGGCTGACTCTGCCGATCAGTTTGCTCGCCTGCTGCGCGCTCGCTCTGTTCCTGGGTCTGATCACAGAGCGACTTCAGGGACATTTCCTCGCGTTGTCGACGATCGCGTGGAGCCTGAGCCTGTACTTTTTTATCGGGACGGTTGCCTCGCTTGGCGGCCGGGACGGACTAACCGGCTTGCCGTCCGTCTCGGTTCTGGGATACGAACTGTCGGACCCGAGGAGCTATTGCTATCTCATTTGGGCAGGCGTGATCCTTGGTCTGGTCAGTGTTCATAATCTGCTCGAATCTCGCGTCGGGCGCGCCGTGCGTATGCTGCGAACGCGATCCACCATGGCCGAAGCGTTCGGGGTGAACACATCCTGGTTGCGGACTGTCATCTTTACGCATGCAGCCATGCTCGCCGGCCTGTCCGGTTGGCTATTCGCTCATTTGACCCGGTTCGTCGGGACTGCCCCGTTCGGCATAAATGCGTCCATGGAAGCGCTGTTCATGGCTGTCCTCGGAGGGGCCTCCAGCATCTGGGGCGCTGTCGTCGGCGCCGCGTTCATCACGTTGCTGAGGGATCGCATCGAAGACGTGTTTTCGTCTGTTTTTGGCTCGGCTGGAGCAGCCTCGATCATTGCCTTCGGCGTCCTGATGGTCCTCGTGCTGCAGCGCGCCCGCACCGGCGTGGTGCCTCTAATAGCGAAACTCCTACCGCCACCGCCGCCGCGACGACTTGATCCATCGAGCGCCGGTTTTGATCGCAGGACTCAACCTCCCAAGGCTCAAACTCTCCTGGAGCTTGACGGCGTCACGCGTCGTTTCGGCGGTCTGGTCGCGGTCAACAAAGTCTCGTTTTCGGTCAAGGCGGGCGAAATCCTCGGTGTGATCGGTCCGAACGGCGCAGGTAAATCAACCCTGTTCAACCTGCTGTCTGGCGTTCTCTCACCGAGCGATGGCGCCATACGCCTGCTCGGGAAACGCATCGATCACATGGCGTCGCGCGCCATCGCGACTCTAGGGCTCGCTCGTACGTTTCAGCACGTGCTTCTCCGCTCCGATATGTCGGCACTCGAGAACGTTGCCGTCGGCGCTCATCTACGTTCGCGCGCCGGCTTCTTTTCTGCACTCCTAAGGCTCGACCGGCGTGAAGAAGCGCAGATCTTTGCGGAGGCCTCGAAGCAATTGGAGCGCGTCGGGCTCGGCAAACATATGCATCAAACGGCTGGCAGCCTGGCGCTCGGACAGCAGCGAATTCTGGAGATTGCGCGGGCACTTGCGGCGGATCCTCTTCTGCTATTGCTGGACGAGCCCGCCGCAGGGCTGCGGCACCTGGAGAAGGAGGCATTGGCGGCCGTATTGTCTCAACTGCGCGCGGAAGGCGTAAGCATACTCATCGTCGAGCACGACATGGATTTCGTGATGAACCTGGTCGACCGTCTCGTAGTGATGGATTTCGGCACGATGATTGCGACAGGTCTGCCGTCGGAAATCCAGGTCGATCCGCGCGTCCAAGAGGCCTATCTGGGGATCCCCGCATGACAGCGTTGCTGCAGATCGAGAACCTGAGCGTTTCCTACGGGAGGGTCGAGGCGGTCCGCGAGATCAGCATCGATGTCCCGTCAGGATCCATCGTGACGGTTATTGGCCCGAATGGAGCGGGCAAGACGACGCTGCTGAATGCCGTTCTCGGGCTTTTGCCGCGGCGGGGCGTCGTTCGCTACCAGGGCAACGAGTTGAAGAATGGAGACGTGGAAACCGCTGTCGAAACCGGCCTCTGTCTGGTCCCCGAACAACGGGAGCTTTTCGGGGAAAT
This sequence comes from Bradyrhizobium sp. UFLA05-89, assembly GCF_059803475.1. Lineage (NCBI taxonomy): Bacteria > Pseudomonadati > Pseudomonadota > Alphaproteobacteria > Hyphomicrobiales > Nitrobacteraceae > Bradyrhizobium > Bradyrhizobium sp. UFLA05-89. The sequence continues at coordinate 39,143 of NZ_JBANBA010000036.1, forward strand.
GAGCGTCGCCGACAATCTCGTACTCGGATCTTACGTCCGATCATTGAGTAGGGCGGAACGGACCCGCGAATTGGAGGCGATCTACGACCGCTTCCCGAGGCTCAGAGAACGACATTCACAGTTGGCATCGACGCTATCAGGTGGCGAGCGTCAGATGTTGGCTATTGCAAGAGCGCTCATGAGCAAACCGAAGCTGCTCATGCTCGACGAACCGAGTCTGGGCTTGGCACCGTTGATCGTCCGCGAGATGTTCAAGATCATCGCAGATCTGCGTAAACTCGGTGTATCCATCCTGCTTGTTGAACAGAATGCTCGAGCGGCGCTTGAGGCTGCCGACTATGCCTACGTGCTCGAGCGCGGCACCGTGTCCATGCAGGGGGAAGCCCGAACATTGGCGGGCGATCCTCAACTGGTTGCGAGTTATCTCGGCAAGGCCTCCAAGTCCGTAACAGAAGTGAGCGCTTAGCGCGCTGCATGCCGCCATCTCGCCGGACGTCAGCGCGGTGGGTAGAGGTGCACACCGACGGCAGCCATCGCAAGTCCGGCTGATACACTTGCGATCTCGAATCCGCCGCGGGCGAACGGAGCTACCTTGCCGAGGTCTCCGCCAGAAAGATCGCTCAAGCGCGTGCCGATGCCCGATGATGGCTGGACCCAATCGCCGATCGGCAGAGTGTGAACCTGCATGCCGGTCGAATGCCAGAAAGTCCGCTCGTCGGTGAAGAAGGCCGTGTTTCTCATAGCAGCTGTGTCCGGTGATCCTCGTCGCCTCGGCGTCGTCGAGGCCGGGAGTCGTAATGCGCAGGGACCAGGAAAAAACCGTTCAATTGAACGGGCCGACACGGTGGGTTCCGGCACCCTCGGGAAAGGGGGGACGCACCGGCCGACGTCCATACCGTGGACACAAAGCGCGGGTTGACGGCCTTCACCGTCTCGGTGTAATAAAAGTGAACATAATGTCCACCAGATGGACAAGGGAGGTTGGAGCAATGTCGATGCGGCCGAGCACGGGCAGGTTAAGAATAGTAATCCTCATCGCGGCGGCGTTTATGCCCTCAATTGGTGTTGCCCAGTCGACGAGCGGAATCACTGACGGCGTCGTCAAGATTGGTGTTCTGGGCGACTACGGCGGAGGCAAGGACCTGGGCGGGCCGGGCTCCGTGACCGCTGCCAAGCTCGCAGCCGAAGACTTCAAGAACCAGGTCTTGGGGAAGCCGATCGAGATCGTCTCGGCGGATCACCAAAACAAGCCGGATACCGCGGTCGCCATCGCGAAGAAGTGGTTCGACCTCGAGCAGGTTGACGCGGTCACGGATCTGGCGGTCAGCTCTGTCGGCCTTGCCGTTGCGGGACTTGCGACGCAGAGCAATCGATCCGTTCTGATTTCGGGAGCTGCGACCTCTGATCTAACGGGCGCAAACTGCTCTCCCATCATTACGCATTGGGCCGACGACACTTACGCGCTATCGAGTGGCATCGTGCCAGAAGTGAGCGCGAGGCTCAGCAAGGATTGGTTCTTCGTCGCCGTGGACTATTCCTTCGGCAGCGCCATGCTGCGTGACGCGTCGGAAGCGCTTAAGAAGAATGGTGGGAAGGTTGTCGGCAGCGTGCGTTACCCATTCGGAACGCCAGATTTTTCCTCATTTCTTCTGACGGCACAATCTTCGGGCGCCAAGGTTATTGCGTTGGCAAGCACGGGAGCCGACACGATCAACGCAGTCAAGCAGGCCCACGAATTCGGCATACAGGGCGCAGGGCAGACCATTGTAGGCCTCCTGACCTTCATCGCTGACATTCACTCCGTCGGACTGAAGGACGCTCAGGGCATGTATCTCGCGTCACAGTATTACTGGGACGACGATGACAATACGCGCTCGTTTGCAAAGCGCTTTTTCGAAATTGAAAAGCGAATGCCGACCAAGTTGCAGGCAGCAACCTACGCTTCGGTCAAGCACTATCTGAAAGCCGTGGAAGCTGGTGGGACGGACGAGGCAAAGGCGGTCAATGCGAAAATGCGCATCATGCCGGTCGATTTCTTCGGGCGGCCCGGACGCATTCGTCAAGATGGCCGCGTCATCTATGACCTCAGCATCTACCGGGTGAAAGCGCCGGCGGCGAGCAAGGCGCCCTGGGACTACTACGAGAAGATTACGACGATCCCTGGCGACAAAGCATTCCGTCCTGAGAACGAGGGTGGCTGCAACCTTATCCACTAGCACTCAGGAACCACGCGTTAACTCCCGAGACTGCCGGCGGCTTCGGCCGTCGGCATTTTTTTCTCTCCGGGGTCAACCACCAATTTCTGTCCAACCTCTCGAATGGAAAAACCATGACACAACTTGCCGCTGGACTGATGGAAGAAATGAACGTCGATCTGCGCGATCGCGTAGCGATAGTTACGGGTGCCGCGCAGGGTATCGGCGCGATCTATGCCAAATATCTGGCCGCGGCAGGCTGCCGGACGATCATTGCTGACGTCAACGACTCGCTTGGAAGGAAAGTCGAGCAGGATCTCAATAGTGCAGGGGCCTCAACCGAGTTCGTGAACATCGATGTGGCCAATGAGCAGTCCGTGACGCGAGCCGTTAACTCGATTGCGGATCGGCATGGACGGATCGATATTCTGGTGAACAACGCTGCTCTGTTCTCCGCGCTGACCAAGAAGCCATTCGAGCAAATTGAGCTCGCGGAATGGCGCCGAGTCATGCAGGTGAACGTCGACGGCACTTTTCTGATGACCAAGGCGGTCGTGCCTCACATGCGTCGCGAGAAGTACGGCCGCATCATCAATATCTCATCGACCACCGTGCCCATGGGGCGCCCCCTCTATCTGCACTATGTGACATCGAAGGCTGCCGTCCTCGGCCTCACGCGCTCGGTCGCCCGCGAAGTTGGCGAGGATGGTGTGACGATCAACGCCATTATGCCCACACTCATCGAGACCGGCGTGGACACCCAGGTCGTCAACGCCGCAACGTTCGATTTCATCAAGAATATGCAGAGCGTCAAGAGGACAGGTCAACCCGAAGATCTCGCACGCGTCCTTCTCTTCCTGGCCTCGAAGGACAGCGGCTTCATCACGGGGCAAACGATCGTCGTCGACGGCGGCGGTATCCATCTCTGAGGCCGATCGCGATGGCGATGGTCTCTGGCTTCAAGCTTTTGACAGCGAAGTTGCGAGCCCTGCTGTTGCTATGGAGCGCGTCCTTCTGGGTGGAGGCAAGATTCAGAGCCGAAGTCGATCCAGGAAGCTAACCGCAGCCGCTGGAGAGCGCCGCCGACGAAGCGGCGCTCTCTCCATGTCCGCCTGCTGGACATGTGTAAAACGGGATGGCTGACATCTCCCGATGACCGGCATAGTGTTCTTGACAATGGTCAGGAAAACGCCGAGTTATATTTTGAGAATGATGTCCATCTGGTAGACGCCTTTAAGATCTACCTTCGGAACTCGGGCGGACAGCGATCCAAGGGACGGCGGATGCCGACAGTCAAATACATCCAGTCTGATGGCAGCGAGCAGGCCGTGGATGCCGCTGCCGGAACGAGCGTTATGCAGGCCGCTATCACCAATGGCGTGCCGGGCATCCTGGCCGAGTGCGGCGGAGCCGCTTCCTGCGCGACGTGCCACGTCTACGTCGACGAGGCCTGGCTCGATAAATGCGGGCCGCCCGGCGACGACGAGAACGACATGCTGGAATGCACGGCGAGCGAGCGCCGTCCAAACAGCCGGTTGAGTTGTCAGATCGAGCTCTGTGACGAGTTGGACGGATTGATCGTCCGGACACCGGAGGCGCAATCGTGACCGAGGCAGGCGTCGTAATCGTCGGAGGGGGGCAGGCCGGTGTGCAGACCGCGCTGTCCCTGCGCGAACTCGGTTACGGGCGGCCTATTACGATTTTCAATGGGGAAGGCCACCTTCCGTACCAACGGCCGCCCCTGTCGAAAGCCTTCATGACGGGCAAGGTCGGCCTCGAAGGCATGTGGCTGCGCAATTCGGACTTCTTCGAAAGATCCGGAATCTCGCTCCTGAGCGACCGCGTGGACGCGATCGACCGTACAACCAAGCAGGTCGTTCTAAGGAGTGGCGGTTTGCTTCCGTATTCCGCACTCGTCCTCGCGACTGGCGGCCGAAACCGTTGCCTGAACCTGCCCGGCGCGGGGCTTGAAGGGGTCCTTTCGCTTCGTTCGCTGGATGACGCCATCGCGCTCCGTGAGCGGTTGGGTACGGCACGTAACGTCGTCGTCATCGGCGGCGGTTTCATTGGCCTCGAGTTCGCGGCGGTCGCTGCAAAGGCCGGCGCGTGCGTTCACGTAGTCGAGGCTGCACCGCGGACGATGGCGCGTGCTGTCTCCTCCGAAGTTTCGGCCTACTTCACCCGGCGGCACGGCGAACGTGGCACGACCTTCTCGTTCGGCGACACGGTGCTGCGCATCAACGGCGACGGGGGACGGGTGTCGTCAGTCGAGACGGCCAAGGAAGCGACACTGCCCGCAGATCTCGTCCTGATCGGCGTCGGCATCGTTCCCAACAGCGAGCTGGCGCACGAGGCTGGTCTCGCGACCGACAAGGGTGTCATTGTCGATGAGTACCTCGAGACGTCGGATCCGGCGATCTCGGCTGTTGGCGATTGCGCGGTTTACCCGAATGTCTTCGCGGGAAGCATGATGCGGGTCGAGTCCGTGCAGAACGCGGTCGACCACGGCCGCACTGTCGCCGCGCGGCTGATGGGCAATCGGTTCGCATACACGGCCGTTCCGTGGTTCTGGAGCGACCAGGGTGAAGACAAGCTGCAGATCGCCGGCATTTCGGCGTCCGCGGACGTGCGCCTCGCCAAGGGCGACCCGTCAACTGGCCGCTTCTCCGTATTCCTGTTCCAGAACAATCGGCTCGCTTGTGTGGAGTCCGTCAATCGAGCGGCCGACCATATGGCCGCCCGCAACTTGCTGAAGACCGGCCGGCTCTCCCTGGTCACGCCGGAGATGGTGCAGACCGCCAACTTCGATCTGAAGACCTTCGCCGCCAAGGAGGCGGTCAGTGCCTAGTCCGCGCCAACCAACCCTGGAACAACAGTCCTAAGACCGGGCGCAAACGCGCTCAATATCTGGAGAAAATCGCATGGCTCAGAAAAACGAGTTCGACAAGCTTGTCGATATCGACAAAGGCTTCATCAGCCGAGAGATCTTCGTCGATGCCGACGTCTACAGGGAAGAACTGGACAAGGTCTTCACCCGCGCCTGGCTGATGGTCGGTCACGAGAGCCTCGTTCCCAATCCTGGTGACTTTTATACCTCCAGGATGGGCGAGGAGTCCGTCATTCTTTGCCGCGACAAAAAGGGCGAGATCCACGTTTTTCTGAATTCCTGCCGCCATCGCGGCATGAAGGTCTGCCGCTACGAGTCGGGCAATACCTCGCTCTTCACGTGCCCGTATCATAGCTGGACGTACACCACGGACGGAAAGCTGCAGGGCGTTCCTCTGTACAAGACGCTCTACGACGGCGTGCTTGATCGTGAGGCCAATTCGCTGGTCTCGGTGGCGAAGCTCTTCAACTACAAGGGATCGATCTGGGCGACCTGGGATAAGAACGCGCCTGATTTCCTGACCTATTTAGGCGATGCCAAAATTCACCTCGATCAGGCGCTCGATTGCCGCGATGGCCGCGAGGGCGGATCGGAAGTCATCGGCGTGCACAAATGGGTGTTCCCGGCGAACTGGAAGTTCGCGGCGGAGAACTTCCTGGGTGACACCTATCACAACCCCAGCCATCGATCGGTGGATTTGATCGGCATCGGGCCGAGCGCGGCGGCCGGCAAAAAGGGACGGCGCGACGACGAACTGGAGAAGGCACAACACGTCTGGATCAGCTTCCCCGGCGGTCATGGCGTGCACAGTGCGCTCCAGCCGGATGCCAACGAGTACATGGAGTCCTTCCTCGACAATCCGGTCCTCGAGGAATACTTCCGGCATTGTTTCGAGGAGCGAAAGAAGCGACTGGGCGAGGGAGCCAAGCTCCTGCCGTTCGTCGGGACGATCTTTCCCAATACTTCCTATCACGGGCGTCAGCCGCGCGGTCTGTGTGCGTGGCACCCGCACAGCCCGACGTCGACGGAGGGCTGGCGTTTCTTCCTGGTCGATAAGGACGCCCCGAAGGAGGCCAAGGAGTACCTTCGCCGTTACTATATGCGCTACTCGGGTCCGGCCGGCATGACTGAGCAGGACGACATGGAGAACTGGCTGTACGCCACCGCTGCCAGCACCGGAACGGTCGCGCGCCGCTACCCGTTCAACTACCAGCAATCCATGGGAGCCTTCACGACCGAGCATCCGCTGGGAGGCCAAGTCAGTCTCCAGGTCACGGAGCAGATCGCGCGTGGCTTCTACAACCGCTGGGCTTCCTACATGCGCAGTGCGGGTTGGGACGAACTCCTCGGCGGTCAGGCCCACAGCAGGCAGGCAGCAGAGTGACAAATCCCGCAAAAGTCGTCGTCGTCTCCGGGGGCACCTTCGGGATTGGCCGGGCCATCACCCTCGGCCTGGCTGCGCGCGGCCATCAAGTGGTGGCGTTCGGTCTCGAGTCCCCCCAGGTCTCCAGCGTTGCGCAGGCCTCCATACCGGGATTGCGCGACGAACTGGCGGCCCGAAAGCTCGAGGCCACGCTGTTGGAAGCCGACGTCTCGAAGGCTTCTGACGTTGCTAAGGTCGTTGATACGGCAACCTCGACCTACGGTCGGCTCGATGCCGTGGTCAACAACGCCGCGATTGGGCCCTTGGGGACAGTGCTCGATACCGACGAGGAACTGTTCGATCGCATCGTGGGCGTCAATTTGAAGGGGCCCTTCCTGCTTAGCCGCATGGCCGTGCCGCACATGAAGAGGCAGGGCGGCGGATCGATCGTCAACATCGGCTCCGGCGCAGGCTGGGGAAAGCCGAATATGGCGGTCTACAGCGCCAGCAAGGGCGGTCTACATACGCTGAGTGCCGCGATGGCCTATGACTTCATCTATGATCGGATCAAAGTGAATACAGTCATTCCGGGCGGCGGCGGGATTGTTAGCGGCATGAGTCTCGGCCGAGTTGGCGGTGACCAGTCTCGTCTTGGACGCAGCGCCCCAGGCACCGCCGCCGGACGTGTCGCCAACGGGGACGACATTGCAAACGTCGTCGCATTTCTGTTGTCGCCGGAAGCGGAAACGCTTTCTGGAACCGTGATCGATGTCGGCTGCTTCGCAAATCAGGGCGGACCCGTTCCCCCGAAACCAGCCGGCTGAGCCATTAAGACGAGGAGCATGACCATGAACGCGATTGTGCAGGAAAAGGACCAAGCGACGGTCGTCACCGGCAATGCGGCAATCGAAAGGACGCCGCAGTACTACCGCCTCAAGGCCGACGTCGAGGACTTCTACTATCGCGAAGCCGACCTGCTGGACGAGCGCCGCTTCCGTGAGTGGCTCGACATCCTGGCTGATGACATCGTCTACTTCATGCCGATCCGCCGCAATGTAAAATTCGGCCAGCACGCCGCGCGCGAGAATACGAAGCAGGGCGAGGGGATGAGCTGGTTCGACGAGGACAAGTGGACCTTGTCGAAGCGCGTCGACCAGATTCTGACAGGCGTGCACTACGCCGAGGAGCCGCTGTCTCGCATCACGCACATGGTCAGCAACGTGCAGATCAAGGCAGTTCGACCAGATCTCGACAAGCCGAGCGAGCTGGAAGTCACCAGCCGATTTTTGCTATATCAGAACCGCGTCGAGTACGAGACCTACACGTTTGTCGGCCGGCGCAACGACACGATCAGGGTCACGGACGCCGGATGGAAGGTCGCGAGAAGGGAAATTCTCCTCGAACAGAACATTCTGCTCGCGAAAAATCTCACTATGTTCTTCTGAGCCGGAAAGCAATTCACGATGATCAACGTTCTGGATGTCAAAGTCGGGACCAAGCTCCACCTCCGCGAGGGCATCGTGGCGCAGGTGGTCGAGAACATGGAGGATGGCATGTGGCTTCAGGTGAAATATCTTGAGGTGCCAAATAGCCCTTCCGAGGTCGGCGCCGTCGAACTCTGCCACGCGCAAGATATCGTTAAGGTATCTGCCGGCGTTTAACCCCGCAAGCATCGAGGTCTTAAACCCATGCTCCGATTTGACCATATGCCGAGTGACTTCCATCCGATCTTCCTTTTCTTGGGGGAGGCTTCGGATCTCAGCGCTCTCGCAAACTTTCTGCGGTCGTTTGCGAAAAGCGGCCACCAGGTGTCAGTTGCCGAAGGAATTCCAGGCTCGAAATCGCGCACAAGCTTGGTTGTTGTGCCGGCAGAGGACGCATTCGGCCTGCGTGACGTCGGCGGCTCGTTCGAGTGGCGGCTCAATGCTTGGCAGGCCGACCGCATTGCCGAGCGGATCGATTTGTTGACGCCGAAAGACCACAAATCTGGCTCGGACCTCATCGAGGTCGGAAGTGACGGCGAGATCCCCGTGAAGATCTCGCGCGGTGAGTTCACCGACGATTTTCTCGTTACGAAGCGCTGAACGGAGGAGCCTCGAGACAATCGTTCGGGCTCATCCAGAAAAGCAGGCTAAACCGTTGTGGTCAAACCGGGAGTGCTAATGTCCGCAATCGTGCCTCTTTCTGTGAAGCTGCTTCCGTTCAGCCGTTGGCGGGTGCAACATCCTCCAAAACCGCGCTGTCCCCCAATCACGCTTAGCATGGCGAATGAGACCGCGTGGATCGTCGCGCCTGCCATAGGCGTTACGTTGCTGTTGGCTATAATAGTACTACTGGCTGACCGGTGAGCTAGGTCGGGGTTCGTATGAAAAAGGGCGACGTGTCGTGTTCTGAGTGCGGGGCTGGCTTTCGCCGTCTTGAATTGGCAACTCTACCTGGCAGCGAAGGCGAATATCGTTGCCCTGTCTGCGGCGAGTTTGTCGAGACGTTCGACGGCAGCACGTTTGTCATGTACCGCTTGACGATCCAGCCGTCGACGAAGGCGTTTCGAGAGTAAGAGGCCCGCCGATGTCGCACGCGGGGCCTCTTCGGAAGACGGCGAGCGCGGCACTGCGGATAAATCTCCGAAAAGATACGGGTCTACGCCGCCAGCAGATCGTGGAGGAAACTCTGGACACGTGTCCGCAGCTTCTCAGCCTGCTGAGCTAGTTCTCCCGACGCGTCTTTCATCTGGAGAGCCGCATCGCCGGAAGCGTCGACGGTCCTGGTCACATCCTCCAGACCGCCGCAAGCCGCTTTTGTACGAGCGGATGCCTCCTGAGCGTTCCGCGCAATCTCGCGGGTTGCAGAGCTTTGTTCTTCCACAGCGGCCGCAATCGCCGAGGCAGTTTCGTTGAAACGGCTTATGCTCGTGCTAATGGAATGAATCGCGGACACGGTTTCGCCGGTGACATTCTGCATGGTTTCGATCTGGGTAGAAATCTCTTGAGTGGCCTTCGCGGTCTGAGCGGCGAGGCTCTTGACCTCCGATGCTACGACAGCAAAACCCTTGCCTGCTTCACCGGCGCGCGCAGCCTCGATCGTCGCGTTAAGCGCGAGAAGATTCGTCTTGCTCGCGATTTCACTGATCATTTCGGTGACAGTACCGATCTGCTTGGCGGCATCCGCTAGCGCGGCGACGAGGACATCGCTACGTTGTGCGTCGTCGACAGCTCTGGCTGCCATTTCGGAAGAGGAGGCGACCTGCCGACTAATTTCGTCGACGGAACTGGTGAGTTCGCTTGCCGCTCCGGCAACGGCCTCGACATTGACCGACGTACGGTCGGAGGCGACGGCTGCCGCGCCGACTTGCCGCGACGCGTCGCCGGCGGAAGCGCTCATCGACGCTGCGGTCTGTTCCATTTCGGTCGCCGCCGAAGCAACGGTGTTGACGACCTCACCTACGCTGGCCTCGAATTCCCGCGCCACACGCTCCATGGCCGCGCGTTGCTCAATCGCTGAGCGCTCGGCTGCGGCGGTTTGCTCCGCCTTCAAGCGACTAACCTCGGTGGCATTGTCCTGAAACACCCGAAGAGCGGCCGCCATCTCACCGATCTCATCCCGTCGGTCGGCCCCTGAGACGTCGACATCTAGATGACCTGAAGCGAGCCGCTGCATGTCGGACTTCATGCGGAGCAGGGAACCACTAATGTCGCGGCTGATAAGCCAGCAGGAAGCGACGACCAGTAGGAAAACGAGGCCGCCCGCGCTGGCGAGTTTCAGAATGGTAGCGCGAAAGGCCGCATCCAGATCGTCAGTATAAGCTGCAGCCATGACGGTCAGGTCATTCCAGGGGCGGAAGCGCGAGACATACGCGACCTTGTGCTGTGGTTCGCTCGCTCCTGCTCTCGGAAAATAGTAGTCGACGATGCCATCGTCCGCTTTTGCAAGGGCAATCTGAATAAGCTCACTGAGGAAGCGACCGTCCGCGACCTTCGCCTCCGACACATTGCCTTCGAGCTTTGGGTTGGTGCCATGGACGCGCACACGTCCGTCAGACTCCAGCGCGATAATGTACCCTTCGCCGTTGTCGAAACGGATCGTATGCACCGCGGCACGAAATTGCTCAAAAGCTTGTTCGCGCTTCAGTTTGCTGGCTCCGACCTCCGCCTCGAGCGATTTTGCAATTCCCGTCGCCGCCTGGACAACGGCATGGAGCTTTTCGATCCGATCATCCAGCATTCGACCGCGCATGATGGCGCCGGCTAGGGCAATGGACGCCGTTACGGCCACAGCCGCCAGGCAAAGAACCAGCAAAAGCTTTGTGCGGATACTGAGGTTGCTCAGGTATTTCATGACGCCGCTTCGCCTATTCCATGTCAAAATCGACAACAAAGTCCATCTAATGGACACTATCAACCATTCGCTGCAAAATAGTTTACTTCCCGCCTCCCCGAGCCAATACCCGAAATGGCAAGGGATTCCGCTGGATATCAGACCGGGCGCCGCGAAGGCTGGCGCACTCTTCGGCAGTGTTTCGGCCGCCCACATGCCTGAGGCCCCGCAGCAAGCAGAACTGCGGGTGCTTGACGACGCTGCTAAGAGCGCCGTCGGCCGCCGCAAGCGGCGACTTCGCGAACGACGGACTACCGTCCCATCTCAAAGATCCTATTTCTTTGGGAAGAAATCGGCCGCCTGCACGGATCCCGTGATCAAACCCTGTGACTTGACAAGCGCTATCCACCAATCGAGCGTATTGCTGCTGACGTCGGCGGTCAGGTTGGGAATCCGGGTCGACGCGACGACAGGTGGAGGAAGTTTGGTCCACTTCGCCAGGCTTGCACGAGCATCAGCCTCGTTGCTTTTGATGTGATCGATTGCTTCAGCGATTGCGTCATGGAATTTCGTTCCCACTTCTCGATGGCTGGCGAGCCATGTCTTGGAACTCGCATAGAAATCGATAGGAATCCCGCTTGGGACGGTCGCCAGATAGTCGGTGAAGGTGTATCCGACGTTCTGATTGATCATCTGGCTGTAAAACGGATCGACCGTCACGCCTGCATCGATCTGACCGGATTTCATCAGATCCTGCATCTGAGGCAATCCGACCTCGAGAAACGTGACTTTGCTGGAATCGATGTTGTTCTCTGCGAGCCAGCGGCGCGTCATAATGTGGTGGAATGAGTTAAGGCTGATCACGCCCACTTTCTTGCCGACCAGGTTGCCTGCCGCCTTTATTCCTGATCCAGTACGAGCGACGATCCCAGCATAATCGGGCTTCGGGGTGGGAAACTGGGTTGCGCCGCAGACGATCTGAAGATCGATCCCATTGTCTTTCGCCTGGATGATGACAGGCGGCACGGCAAATCCAATGTCGGCGGCTTCCGACACCAAGGCGCTGACGATCACCGACATGTTCGCCACAGGAGTGATCTCGACTGCGAGACCGCGACGTTCAAACATGTGTTGATCGGCAGCGACGTATAGCGCCAAAGCATCGCTGTTGTTAATCACAGCGACCTTGAGCGGGATATCTGCTGATTGAGCGGTCGTCACTCCGAGAGCGATCGCGGCCACCGAGAGTACGCATCGTATAAGCGGCGTCTTAAGCATGCAGAACTCCATCAGGCGGTTATGAATAGGCTGGCTTCCAACGGAGCAGCCAGCGTTCGAGGATGATCAGTAGCAAGCTGCTGGCGAGGCCGAGGCCAGCCAGGAGGATGAGGCCCGCAAACAGGTCGGGTGACCGGAACGAACGTCCCGCAAGCAGTATCCATTGACCCAAGCCATCGCGGCTTGCGAGCATCTCGCCTACGATCGTGAGGATGAGCGATACCGTCATGCCAAGTCGCAGGCCGGTGAGGATATCTGGCAGAGCGCTCGGAAGCACAATCTTGAAGATCACCGCGGTCCGCTTCATTCCAAGGGCATCGGCCAATTCGTAAAGTCTCGGCTCGACGGAGCTGAAGCCATGAATCGTCGCGAGCAACATTGGCCAAAGCGCGCCGAAACAGATTGTCGCCAGGACCATACCCTCGGAAAGGCCGAGAAAAGCGATGGCGACCGGAACGATAGCTGAGGCAGGAAGCGGCCGCAAAAGCTCAAGACTTGGCTCCAGATACGCGCGGATCGTCTTCGAGCTCCCGATCAGCGAACCGAGAGCGACACCCATCATCGATGCGCAGATCCATCCATAGAACATGCGCTCGACTGTATGGAAAAGCTTGGGCTGGAGCGCCCCGAGCGCGAAGCCGCGTTGCAGTGCGGCCCAGGTTCGGTCCGGTCCAGGCAGGAAGACGGGAGAGACTAGTTTTGCGGTAGAGAGATATTGCCAGAGCAGAACGAACATCACTGCGACAGCGATGCTGGGAACGATCCAGAGAGTGCCAAATTTCCTCATCCGATGCCGCCTGTCACCGCCATACGACCAAACAGCCGCCGTTCAATCCACGACAGCGCACCATTGAGCGTCCAGCCAACGGCCCCGAGCCAACAGACGAGAGCAAGCATGGTCGCCGGCTGTAAGGACTGTTGAGCATTCATCACTCCGTAGCCGAGGCCGAGCGGATTAGCCGTGACCTCGACCGTAACGGCGACGATGAGAGCAATGCTCGCGGCGAGCTTCAGGGCGACGAAAATGCGCGGTACTGCAGCCGGGAGCACGATTTTCCAGACCGAGGCGCCGAACCCAAACCCAAGCGCCCTCGAGACCTCCAGGAGGCGCGGTTCAATGCTCGAAACGGCCGATCGCGTCAGGAGGAGGGTCGGCCAGAACGTCGCGAACGCCACGATGGACAACTCCATCCGATAGCCGAAGCCAAAAATCAGCATGACGATCGGAATAAAGGCGATCGAAGGAAGTGGCCGAATGATTTCGATCGTCACGAACAACATCCGATCGAGAAATCGCGAAACGCCGAGAAGAGCACCGGTGAAAAGACCGGCACCGAACCCGATGGCAAGTCCAGCCATGGCTGCTGCCAAGGTCTGCAGTGTTTGGGTCACGAGCACGCCGCCCACGGCTGCTTCGACAAGTGCGGCAAAAATGCTGTGCGGTGGAGCCACGACGTCGCTATGGGTGCGACTGACCGCGTAAGCGACCTCGGCGATGCCGATCAAAAGAAGCGGCACCACGAATCCCTGAAGCCGTCCTGAACTGAGACGCTCAATGCGTTTCATCAATGAAGCTCCTTGAAGAGCGTGTAGAGCTCGTGGCGGAGGCGAAGGAATTCGACATCTTCGCGTGAGCGGAGCTGATCCCGCGGTCGCGCCAGGTTGACGTCGAAGGTCTGCACGATTCGCCCAGGATTGGGCCGCATGACGATGACGCGGTCACCGAGATAAATGGCTTCCTCCAGATCGTGGGTGACGAAGAATACGGAGGCGTTAGTACGAGCTGTGATCGTCAGGATCTCGTCCTGCAGCGATTGACGCGTCATCGCATCCAGCGCGCCAAACGGTTCGTCCATCAAAATTGCCTTCGGCTCCTGCGCCAGTGCGCGCGCAATCTGGAGCCGTTGCTGCATGCCACCCGACAATTGACCCGGAAATTTATCGGCGTGCTGCGATAGCCCGACGAGATCGAGGACATGTCCGATCCGCTCGCGATACTCGGCCTTCGCAACTTGCATTGCTTCCAGGGCAAGCGCCACATTTCCGCTCACCGTGCGCCAAGGCAGGAGAGCCTTGCCATAATCCTGGAAGACAATGGCGACGTCTTGGTGCGCGCGAATGAGGGATGCACCGTTGTAATGGACCTCGCCCGAAGTCGGACGAGCGAGGCCGGCCATTAGGCGCAGGAGGCTTGTCTTCCCGCATCCCGAAGAGCCGACGACCGAGACGAATTCCCGGTGGCGCACAGTGAAGTCGATGTCCTCGAGAATAGGACGTCCCGAAAGCGTCAGATGAGCCCGCCGTAGTTCAAATACGGCAGGTTTTCCTTCTGGGTGGGCTTGTGGCCCGAGATGATCAGAGGCGGCGAGTTCAAGCCCGGCGGCAGGGGCCGCGCCCAGGATGACGGGGGCGTTCATGGGAGCTCCAGGTTGCCGTGAATGCAGTTTCCTTCGAAGAGCGTCGCAAGAACCTCAGTCTCGGCGATGTCCTCGGGGGCGATCTCGAAGAGGTTCCGGTCTAGCAGGATGATGTCGGCTGATTTTCCAGCTTGAAGCGATCCCGTCTCGTCAAAGCGGCGCAGGGCTCGGGCCGGCCGGCACGTATAGAGTTCGATGGCCGTTGCGAGATCGATGGCCTGGTCCGGCCGATGTGTTTCCGTAGCAGGGATGTACGGGTTCTTGCGCGTAACCATCGCAGCGAGGCCTGGCCACGGGCTGGGCGAGGGGGCGATTGCGGGCCAATCAGTTCCGGCCGCGGCGTCGGTGCCGAGCTCGAGCAGGCGACGAATTGGCCACGAGCGCGCAACGCGTTCAGCACCCAGGAGCCGCAACATGGCTTGCATGTGAGCGGAGGGAAACCACATGGGCGGACACAGATCGGCCAGGACGTTCAGCCGGCTTAGGCGCGGTACGTCATCCGGATGGATGAAGTTGAGATGGGCGATCTGGTGTTGCGGGCCGTCTGATCCATTGCGCTTTCGTACCAGATCAATGGCATCGAGCGTGTCCCGCACAGCCCGATCGCCGATCGCATGGATCTTGACGCTGATTTGGTCGCGATCCAGGGGGATGATGAGCTCGGTTAGCTCGGACACAGTGTAGAAGCTGTGCCCCGTCAACTGAGCAGCGCCTTCTCCGAGATATGGCTCGAGAAAAGCAGCCGTCTGCATGCTGGGCACGCCGTCCATGAAGAACTTGGCAAAGTCGACGCCAATATGCTTCGACCGAAACCGCTCGCGGTTGGCAACGGCGTCGGGCCCGATGCCATCCCGGACCAGTGCTAGTCCTTCCTTCATGGCGATTGACATCCCGACCCAAGCCGAGAGATCGCCGCTGTCGTCCAATTTCTTGTAGGTCGCCATTGTCGTCTGCGACGCGACGGCCAGCTGAAATCCGGTTACGCCGAGCTTGTTGTAGAGAGCTACACTAAAACGCGCCGCCTCCAGATTCTCGCTCTCCGTCCACGGCGGTACAGCCTCCTCCATCATGAACGCTGCGGATTCATGCACCAGGCCGCTCGGCTCGCCCGATGCTTCATCGCGGACGATGACGCCATTCACGGGATCCGGAGTATCACGATCAATCCCGGCTGCTGCGAGAGCTGCAGAGTTGGCGAAACGAGAGTGAAAGCTTACGTCGCGAAGCATGACGGGTCTTCCACCAGAGACCTCGTCGAGCGCTTGCCTGGCAGCCTTGGTAGAGAGTTGGCTGGAGAGAGCCGGTCCCCAGGCTCCGCCGGTGATCCAGGCGCGCCCGGGCTTTTTTGCTGCATCCTCGACCGCTTCAAGCAGGTCTTTGAAAGACGCAGCCGGGCTGACTTCGAGTTCGAACAGGCGTGAGCGGGCTCCTTCAAGGACATGGCAGTGTGCGTCGATAATGCCGGGCAACACCATGCGCCCCGCGAGATCGACCTGCTTCGTCCGATTGCCGACAAATGGGTCGACGTCCGTCGCCGACCCCACCGCAAGGATTCGTCCTTTGCCGATGGCAATGCATTCGGCCCAGGCCTGCGCGCGATGAACCGTGTAAATGCGGCCGCCGCGCAGGACTAGATCCGCGTGATGCTCATCGGTCGCGGGCTGAGCCGTCGTCATGAAAGCGCCTTTTGTACTTCGTCCAGGGTGTCGGCGACAGCTGCGACCAGCATCTGGATTTCATCAGGGCTGATGATCAACGGCGGAGCGCAGTAGAGCTGTCCTCCTATTGCGCGCAACAGAACACCGCGACGTTGCAGACCGCCCATAAGCCGATCGCCGATCCGAGCTTCTGGCGCAAAGGGTGTCTTGCTGGGCTTGTCGCTTACAAGCTCCACCGCGGCCATAAGTCCTATGCCACGTACCTCGCCAACCAGCGAGTGATCGGCGAACTGGCGCAGCCCATTCTGCAGCAGAGGTGCATTCTCCCGAACTCGGGAGACGATATCGAGTTCATCGTAGATCTTCAGCGTTTCCAGGGCGACGGCGGCTCCGACGGGATGGCCGCTGTAGGTATATCCATGACCAAAGCCGTTCATTGCGGCGCTGTGATCAGCCACGCCTTGATAGATCTTTTCAGACATCATCACCGAGGAAATTGGAAAATACCCCGACGACAGATTCTTGGCGCAAGTGAGAAGGTCGGGTCGCATTCCCATGGATTGCGACCCCCAATACTCGCCAGTCCGTCCAAATCCGCAGATCACCTCGTCGGCGATGAGGAGGATGTCATACTTGCACAGTATCGCCTGGATCTTGGCGAAGTAAGTCGCAGGCGGTACGACGACGCCTCCGGTTCCCATGACCGGCTCGGCAACAAAAGCGCCGACGGTCTCAGGTCCTTCCCGCAAGATGACGGCCTCAAGCTCCTGCGCGAGGCGGCTTGCAAATTCCTCCTCGCTCTCGCCAGGCTTGGCGTTCCGGTAGTGATGCGGGCATGCGACATGGATAAAGCCGGAGATGGGCACTCCGAAGCCACGGTGCATGATCGGCAAGCCGGTTAGGCTCGCCGACGCAATTGTGGTTCCGTGATAGCCGCGTTCACGTCCGATGATCTTTCGCTTCTCTGGCTTGCCGATTCCTGCGTGATAATACCAGACGAGCTTGATGGCCGTGTCGACGGCTTCGGAGCCAGAGGCCTGGAACATCACCTTCGACATCGAAACTGGAGCTCGCGCCAGGAGCTTCTCCGATAGTTCGATAATCGCGTCGTTGGAGCGGTGCGCGAAGGTCTGCTGATACGGGAGCTTGAGCAGTTGGCGGTATGCCGCCTCGGCCAGGCGCTTTTCGCTGAAGCCGAGCGCCGCGCACCACAGACCGGCCATGCCTTCCAGAAACCGATTGCCGTTTTGGTCGACAACATAAACCCCTTCGCCGCGCTCGATGACGAGAGGCCCGATCGTCTCGTGCAATCGAAGATTCGTTTGCGGGTGGGCGTGGCTCGCAACATCGCGAGCCTCAAATGAGTTCAGAGCGACCGCCATAAAACTGCTTTCTTCTGCGTTGAGGTATTATCAACGATTGCTATTCTGCAACGTCTTCGGAAGATAAGGAATATCGCAGTGCACTCGCAAGAATAAACCTTATGCGAGTTGCCTGTGAATCTTGGGCAGTTGATATAATATCAATTATTACGGAGTGAGCTGGATGAAGACGGCGCAAAGAGCCATCCGATTGCTCAAGCAATTCTCGATCGAAACTCCTGAACTCGGGGTCATTGAACTCAGCCATCGGCTCGAGATGGATCGCGCCTCGGTCCATCGTCTGCTGCAAAGCCTGAGCGGCGAAGGGGTTATCCAGCAAAATGAGCGAACCAAGCGCTATTCGCTTGGCTCGGCCATCATGGACCTTGCTGCAGTCCGCGCCGGCTGGCAGGGCATCGCAGAAGTCGCAGGCAAGCACCTGACTCGTCTGCGCGATCGAACGGGCGAGGGGGCGGCCCTTTCTCGCACCGACGGCCGGAGCGCTATCTGTGTCACGATGGTCGAATGCCGAAACACCGTGCGGGTCATTTACGAAATCGGCGAACGCATCCCGTTGCATTGCTCAGCGAGTGGTTTGGTGCTGCTCTCGCATCTCGAGCCGTCGAAGCGTGCGGCGCTGCTGGCCGAGCCGCTTCATCGATTTACGATACACACCGTGACCGATGCCGCGGAGCTCGAGGCGGAATGCGAGAAAGTTCGGCAGGACGATAGCGCTTACACGGCGGACACGTATCTTGAGGCCGTCCGCAGCGTAGCGTCACCCGTTCGGGACATCCGTGGTCGCGTTGTGGCCGCGATCGCGATCTCTGTCCCTTCTGTGCGGCTTCCCGATACAGAAATCGCGTCGCTCCGGCGGATCGTGCAGCAATGTGCGGACGCCATCAGCGATGAACTGGCGAGCGGTCACCGCTGACGACGCTTCATGCGAAGTAACAACTCACGGAACCAAAACTGCCGTAGTCCGCCTGAATCGTGTCGCCCTTGCGGGCTTCGATGGGACGGATGAATGAGCCGGCGAGGACCACTTGACCAGCTTCCAGCGCCAATCCGTTCGGCGCGATCTTGTTGGCGAGCCAGGCCACCGCTATCGCGGGATGATTGAGAACGCCGGCGGCAAGGCCGGTCTCTTCCAATTGACCATTCCGATAGCAGAGTGTGCCGATCCACCTGAGGTCGGCTTCAAGCGGACGGATTGGGCGCCCACCAAGGACAATCCCTGCATTTGCAGCGTTATCGGAAATCGTATCGAAGATCTTGCGCGTTGCGTTGGTCTTCGGGTCAATGCGTTCCACTCGGGTGTCCAGGATTTCGAGGGCGGGCACCACGAAATCGGTCGCGTTCAGCACGTCGAACATCGTGCAGTTCGGTCCGGACAGCCTGCTCTTCATCACAAAAGCGAGTTCGGCTTCGATGCGAGTAGCAATGAAACGATCGGCCGGCACAAGACCGCCGTCGGCGAAGAACATGTCGTCCAGCAGGATTCCCGAATCCGGTTCATCAATGTTGAGGGCGCTTTGCATCGCCTTTGAAGTCAGCCCGATTTTATGACCCTTCACCACGCGCCCTTCCGCGACCTTCATCTCGATCCACGCGCGCTGAATTGCGTAGGCGTCTTCGATGGTGATGCCGGGGTGTTCGACCGAAATCTGGCGGATTTGCTTTCGGGTCTTTTCGGCTTGATCAAGTCGTTTGGCTACGGCGATAACGGCGTCTTGGGAGAGCGGCATTCGATCCATCTTCGATTTACTGATGCATCCAGATACTTAACATGTTAAATGTCGTCGTTCAACGCGAACGGTATGCCCATCTTTTTTTGGAACAAACGCTGATGGCGGGAAGAAGATCGAGGTCTGAGCGCTCCGCTCCACAAGAGAGCGCTCCGACGCTGCCGATGCGAGAGTTCTCACGATCGCTACCGATGTCGCTCCTGCAGGCCCGCGAAGCCGTGATGAGACAATTCAGGCCCGCTCTGCGTCGGCACGGTCTGACAGAGCAGCAATGGAGGATCCTGCGTGCTCTCACATCCGTCGAAGAGATCGAAACTTCTGGGCTGGCTCGCATTGCCTTTCTGCTCGGCCCAAGCCTGTCGCGCATCCTGCGAGACCTTGAGACCCGCGAGTTGATCAGCCGCCGTACCGCCGACGAAGACCTGCGTCGTTCCTTTGTGTCCATTTCCTCGAAAGGGAGCAAGCTCATTGACGCGGTGGCACCAACTTCGGAAGCGATATACGCCGCTATTACGCGCCGCTACGGTGAAAGACGGTTGGCTGAACTCCAGGAAATGCTGGGAACTCTCGAAGAATGTCTCCATGAGATTGAGGTTCTAGAGGGAGAAGGCGGCTGATCTATTGTTTGGCGAGCGACGCCTTGATCAGATCGGCGGCTCGTTCAGCAATCATGATGATCGGAGCATTGGTATTGCCCGACACAAGGCGCGGCATGATCGATCCGTCGACGACGCGCAGTCCACCGAGCTTTCTCACGCTCAAAGTCTGGTCGACCACGGCGTCGGCGTCGGTATCGGGCCCCATGGCGCAGGTGCCAACCGGATGGAAGATTGAGCTCGCGCGACGCCTCACCCAGTCGAGGATCTCTGCATCGTTCGATACCGGCAGGCCCGGCTCATGCTCTCGTTCGATGAACCCAGCAAGCGGTTCGGTGCCGACAATCTGGCGAACCTTGCGGAGCGTCTGCACGGCCAGACGTTGATCCTCCTCCGCGGTAAGATAGCAGGGGTAGATGGATGGAGGCGCCAAGGCATCGCTGCTGTTGATTTCGATCCGCCCACGGCTCTTGGGCCTCAGCGCGCATGCCGAGATCGTCACACCTGGAAAACTATGAAGTGGTTGATTGCGCTCGTCAAAGCTCAGCAGTGCGAAATGGATTTGAGTGTCCGGCCAGTCGAGCTCAGCGCCACTGGAAAAAAAGGCGCCTGCGCGAAAGATCCCGCTGCTGAGATCTCCGGCCTGGCCCGCGAGATACTTGAAGAATTCAAGTGCGCTCCGCCAGTGTGAATGCGCGAGCTGATTGAGGGTCTTGGTGCCCTTGCAGTGGTATGTCGGTCGCATTTGCAGGTGATCCTGCAGATTGCGTCCGACGCCCCGCAAGTCTGCCTGGACCTTGATCCCATATCGGCCGAGCAGCTCCGGATCGCCGACGCCCGACAGTTGCAGCAACTGGGGCGATTGGACGGTGCCTGCGGAAAGGACAACCTCGCTCGTGGCATGGAAGGTTTTGCGTTGACCGTCTTGCAGGGCCTCCACGCCCACCGCGCGGTTGTTCTCGATGACGATCCTGGTGACCGTGACGTCCGTAACAAGCTTCAAATTGAGGCGGTTGAGGGCGGGCGCCAGAAACGCGCGCACTGTGCTAAGGCGTCGGTGATTGCGTGTGTTGACGGTAAAATAGCCGGCGCCGGTGTTGTCTCCTCCGTTGAAATCGTCGACGGCTGGCATCTGGCAACGGCTGGCGGCTTCAATGAAGGCGTCCGAGAGCGGATCGTGAGGCAGCCGCGTGATACTCAGTGGAGCGTCGGGATCAGGGACTTGCCTGTCTTGTGTGATGCCGAGCGATCGATCGAAATAGCGGCGGACGGTTTCCCAATCCCAGCCCGTGTTTCCCAACGCGGCCCACCCGTCATAGTCCTTGCGGTGGCCGCGCAAGTACAGCATGCCGTTGATCAGGCTCGATCCGCCGGGACCCTTACCGCGTGGCCAGGCGAGCTGACGACCAGCCATCGATGGATCCGGCTCGGTGATGAATTTCCAGTCGTGCCGCGCATCACCGATTGTCTTCACGTAGCCGATGGGAACGTGAATCCAGAAATTCCGCGGGGTCGAGCCAGCTTCAAGGAGCAGTACCTTAAGCGAGGGGTTCTCGCTCAGGCGCGCAGCGAGAGTGCATCCGGCGGAGCCGGCACCTACGATGATAACGTCGGCCCGTAATGCTTCGGACATTGGGATGCTCGGAGTTTTGCGTAGTTCGTGTGGAAAGAGGGAGGACCGCCGATCCCAGGAGCGGCGGCCCGGTCCATCACTTTTTCTCCGGGACGAACTCCCACACCTTCTTTTCGATGTTGGCCTTCAGAATATTTCCAGGGAGATAGGCATCACCAGTGTCGCGGAACTTGTACTTGTAGACACCTGAGAACTCCTTCAACTTGGAGAACTCGTCCTTGATGACCTCACGTGCTTTCTTCGGGTCAGTATTGCCGTCGATGCCGTTGCGGCGGAAGATATCGGCATAAAGGAGGATTGCGTCGTAGCCGAAAGACCAGTTCGCCAGGTTTGGAGGCACCCCAATCGTCTGGTCGCCCTTCTCCAGCACTCGCTTGACGATGCTCTGATAGAGAGCCTGATCCGTATATCCCGGCATACCGTCGGCGTTGGTCGAAAAGCCGATGACGTACCAATTGCGTCCGTATTCGCCGACCATATTGATGAACGGACCGGACCAGAGCGTTGCGGTGTTGAAGACTGGAGCAGTGATGCCCTGCGTGTTGAATTCTTTCGCAAGCAGCATGCCTTGAGCGGGGAACGCCGACACCATGATGGCGTCCGGGTTGCGGCTCTTGATCTGGATGGCTGCCGCCGAGAGGTCCGTGCTCTTCGAGGAGAACTCCACCGTATCCAGGACTTCGAGGCCGTTGCTTTGCGCAACGGCTTTGAAGACGTCGGCAGCCGCTTTGCTTGAGGCCTCACGGATATCGGCGGTGATGACAACCGTCTTGACGCTGGGGAAGGCCTTCAGAAACGCCTTGAACCCTTCCGGGATCTGCATGTCGTCCGGCGGCTGGAGGCGGATAGTCCAGGGTCTGACGTTGATGCCTGGCTTGATTGCATTGAGCGCTATCGACGGCATCGCGATCTGGTTGGCCAGTGGGCTGACGGTCTCCCATTGCGTACCCGTCATGGGCCCGACGGCACCAAAGAAGCCGCTCCCGGCGTAGCGGCGGAACAAGACGACGGCCTGTCCCGGATCTGTTTGCGAATCACCAACGTCAAGCTGCAGGAGGCTCCGATTGACGCCGCCCTTGGCATTGATGTCCTCGACCGCGAGCTTGACCAGGATCTCTTGAATCTTGCCGTAGCTTCCGAGCGGGCCCGTCAATGGCGTAATGAGTGCAAGTTTGATCGGCGGCTTTGCATCGTCCGCGTGGGCAATGCAAACCGAGAGACTGGCAGCGATCGCCAGAGCGCTGCCAACGATAAATCTGCGGTTCATGATATCCACGAGTGTCCTCCTGAAAATTTTCTGAGTCAGTTGTTCGTCGAATGCCCGAGATAGCCGGCGACGATTGCTGGATCGCGTGCGAGCTGGTCGGAATGCCCCGCCGCGGTGAAGACGCCGTGGGAGATCACCAGCGCGCGATGTGCCAGTTTGAGCGCACGAGCGACGTTCTGCTCGACGATTAGAATGGCGACACCGTCGTCGCGAAGCTCGGCGAGGCTGCCGAACACTTCGCTGGTGAGACGAGGCGACAGCCCCATGGACGGCTCGTCGAGTAGAAGCAGTTTCGGTCGGTTGACCAGCGCCCGCGCGACCGCCAGCATCTGCTGTTCCCCGCCAGAGAGATTGCCCGCAGCCTGCTCGGTGCGCTCCTTCAAACGCGGAAAACGTCCGTAAGCCCTGGCAAGCGCCTGCGAGAAGCTCACTCTGGTGGGACGTATCTCCCAGGCGAGGCGGAGGTTCTCCTGAACGGTCATCGTCTGAAGCGTGCCCCGGCCTTCGGGCACATGCAGGAGGCCTAGACGTGCAAGCTGATGAGTTGGCGTTCGTCGAATATCGTGATCGAGGAACGTCGCCTGACCGTCGGAGAGCGAGATGATGCCCGAAAGAGCACGCATCAGCGTGGTCTTCCCCGCGCCGTTTGCTCCCACGATCGCAACCGTCTCGTGCTGGCCAACCTCGAAGCTCAGACCCCGAAGGGCTCGGATGGGCCCGTAACCGGCCGAGAGATCCTTAACTGACAGGACCGGTGAGGTCATTGCACGCTCTCCTCGGCCTCGGTTCCGAGATAAGCCTTGAGAACATCTGGATGATTGAGAACCTCCGCGGAGGAGCCTTCGGCGATCTTTTTGCCGTAGTCCATGGCGATGAGCTTGTCGGAGAGGTGGCGGATGAGGTCCATGTCGTGCTCGATGAGCAGAATCGCTCCGACGTGTTTGCGGACGATCGCGATGTCTTCGGAAAGGCGCCTGGTCTCTGCCTCGTTCATCCCGGCCGCCGGTTCATCGAGCAGCAGCAGCGCGGGTTGGCCGACCAGGGCTCGTGCAATTTCGAGCCGCCGCGCGTCGCCGTAGGAGAGGGACGCGGCAAGGCGATCGGCCTTGTCATCGAGCTGCAGCAATTCAAGCCAGCGCATGGCTTCCGCGATGGCGGTCTTGCGCGCTCGCCGCGCCAACAGCGCACGAAACGGATGATCAGCGAAAGGCTTGAACGCGACGAGGGCGTTTTCGAGAACCGTCATCCGCCGAAACAGGCGAATGTTCTGAAACGTCCGCCCGATGCCAAGTCTCCCGATCTCATGCATCGGCTCGTGCGTGATGTCCCGGTCTTTGAAACGTATTGTGCCTCCGCTCGCCCGGTAGAAGCCGGTGATGGTGTTGAGGAGGGCGGTTTTTCCGGCTCCGTTCGGACCTATCAGGCCAACGACTTGGCCCTCGGCGACGTCCATGTCGATGCCGTCCAGGGCCCGGAGCCCCCCGAACGCCTTCTGCAATTCGCGAATCTCGAGGATGGCGGCGCCGGTCATGCGCGATCCGCCTTATGCCCAAGCCGTGGGGGGAGCGCGTGTGCCGTCACGAGCCGGAAAGCGAGCAGGCCCAGCGGACGGAAGAGCAGCATGACGAGGATGGCCAAACCGAAGACGGTTGGACGCCAATCCGCCAAGACCCGAAAATATTCGGGAAGCAGTGTCATCAGCGTCGCGCCAAGCATCGGACCAAACATGTTGTTGGCGCCGCCGAGCACGACGTAGAGGACGACGTAGATGGAGAGGAGGACGTCGAAGCTCTCAGGCCGCACGAAATTCATGTAATGGCCGTAGAGGGCGCCCGCGATTGCCGCGATTGCCGCTCCAGTCGCGGATCCGGAAAGTCGAATGAACGTGACGTTGACGCCGAGCGAAGATGCGACCCGGTCGTCTTCGCGCACGGCGTCGCAGATTCGCTGGAGCGGGCTGAAGGAGAACCAAAGAAGGATGCCCCCGACGATCACAAGCGCAATCACGACCGCGTTAAGGTCGGCGCCCGTCATGCCTCCGAAGCCGCTGACGCCGCCGACGTAGTCAATATTCTCCAGTGCGACGCGCGCACAAAAAGTGATGCCGATGGTGACGAGGATCAAATACACGCCGCGCAGACGCAGAGCAGGGAAGCCAAGGACCGCCGCAACCAGGGCGGAGAACACGGCCGCCGCGATGCACGCCGGCAGCAGCGGCCAGCCAAAATTGACCGTCAAGATGCCGGCACTGTAGCAGCCGATCGCCATGAAGGCGCCTTGCGCAAAGGACAGGCCGCCTGTCGCGAGCCCGATGTAAACGCTCCAGGCGAGAAGTACGTTGATGCCTGCGAAGAACAGTTGATCGGAAATCACGCGCGTTGCTCCACTCCGTGTGAGCCGCCGCCGAACAAGCCCCGGGGCCGCACGAGCAAGGTGGCGATCATCGCGAGCCACACGGTGAGCTCGGACAGGCGTCCGAGGCCGAAATGGAACATCAGAGCCTCCAGGACGCCGATGAGGAGTCCGCCAAGCAATGCACCGCGGAGATCGCCAAGGCCTCCGATCGCCATAATGGCAAGTGCCTTGAGACCGAAGGTGAGGCCAATATCAGAGCTGGCTGCGCCGCTTCGAAGGGCGATCAACAATCCGGCCTCCGCAGCGAGCGCCGAGGACACGAAGAAAACGGCCTGGGAAATGCGCAGGACGTTGATGCCGAGAAGAGACGCAGAGACGGGAGATTCCGCGACTGCGCGAATCTGCCGACCCAGCTTCGTGCGCTGGAGAAGGACGTGGAGGCCGCTGGTCAAGACGGCCGTCGTCACGACGATCACGATTTGAACGTTGAGAAAGTCGACACCGGCGATTTGAAAGCGCTGCGACAACCACCCGGTTTGAATCGGCAGGGACACGCTTTCGGTTCCGAACAGCTTCTGCGTGACGTCGGTCAGGACGAGGCCGACGGCCATTGATGCTAGGCCTGCGGTAATTTTTGCGTCGCTATCCTTGAAGCGGCGGAAGGCTGCGAATTCGACCAGGAGCCCCAGCACGCCACCCGTGGCAAGGGCAGTCATGAACGCGAGGTAGGGCGGTAGGCCACTCGCGACGACCGCGACGAATCCCCCGATCATCAGCACTTCCGGATGGGCAAAGTTGAGCTTGTCGAGGACACCGATGACGAGTGTGAAGCCGATGGCGACCAGCGCATAGAGCGCTCCGCTCACTAGCCCGTTGATGATGAGGCCTAACAGCATGAGTGAGGTCTTTCGCCGTGGTTTTGAACTCCGCTGTGTGCAAACAGCCCGCCTTTGCTGGTATTGGCGTTGCCTTTGAAGGACGGCATCAAGTCACCGGTAATGTGGATCGATGCCTAAAGGAGCGTTCGATCGTTGCAGCGGCTCTATGGCGGGATGACAAGACAAGCGAAGGCCGACCAGCCCGGCACGCGTTTGGTGCGGACCAGATGGCAGTCGCGTTCAATCTCCTCCCAGTATGTCCAATAGATGGACAATGTGCTCAAAATCACTAGATGGCGATTGTGTCAATGGTCTATGCGTCTCTCGTGGTCCGGGCGCGGCCCTTCAGCGCGGCCGTTGTACTTGCCGGTTCAGTTCAGTTGCTTGAAATTGTTACGATTCTCGCGGGTTCGCGCGGTGCGCATGACTTGGCGATCCCAGGCGCAATGGCTTTTGGCGCGGCTCTCGACGCTTGACGCGCTGGGCGATGACAGACAAGATCGATTTATATGTCCGTCTGATGGACATCTCGCAGTTGTTGTCTGTTGGGCTCGAATAGCTCGCCCGCAGTAGGGAGAAAATCTATGAACTATCCTTCGGTCCAACTTCATATCGGTGGCAAGTGGCGGTCGGCCTCCACGGGGCGCACGCTCAAGGTCATCAATCCGGCAACCGAAGAGAACATCGGCTCGGTTCCGCATGCCGACCGCTCCGATCTTGATGAGGCGCTGGCCTCGGCAGAAAAGGGCTTCAAGACCTGGCGCGCGGTATCGCCGCTCGATCGGTCGAAGATCATGCGCAAGGCGGCCGAGCTGATGCGGGAGCGCTCCGACAGGATTGCGGAAATCATGACGCAGGAGCAGGGGAAGGTTCTTGCGGAAGCCAAGCTCGAAACCCTGACGGCCGCCGACATCATCGAGTGGTTCGCCGAGGAAGGACGCAGGGCGTACGGCCGCATCATCCCCGCGCGTGCGCCGGGGGTCTATCAGATGGCGATGAAGGAGCCTGTGGGGCCAGTCGCAGCCTTCACGCCCTGGAACTTTCCAATCAATCAAGTGGTGCGCAAGCTGAGCGCGGCGCTGGCCGCGGGCTGTTCGATGATCGTCAAGGCGCCCGAAGAGACGCCAGCCTCGCCGGCCGAGCTGATCCGGGCGTTTGTTGATGCCGGCTTGCCGGATGGCGTGCTCAACCTGGTCTTTGGCGTGCCGGCGGAGATCTCGGAATACGTCATCCCCCATCCGGTCATCCGCAAGATCTCGTTCACGGGCTCGACCAAGGTAGGCAAGGATCTGGCTGCCCTCGCGGGACAGCACATGAAGCGAGTGACGATGGAGCTCGGCGGCCATGCGCCGGCGATCGTGTTCGACGATGCGGATCTGGAATCCGCGGCGAAGATTCTGGTCGCCGCAAAGTATCGAAATGCCGGACAGGTCTGCATCTCGCCCACCCGATTCCTGGTCCAGGAAGGCGTGTACGACAAGTTCGTGCAGCACTTTGTCGAGGGAGTGAAGTCGATCAAGGTCGGTAATGGCCTTGACCCCGCGTCAAGGATGGGGGCGCTGGCAAATGATCGCCGCGTCGCGGCGGTCGAGGATCTGGTGCAGGACGCGGTCAGCCAAGGCGGCAAGCTGGCGGCAGGCGGCAACCGCGTGGGGAACAAAGGCTATTTCTTCGAGCCAACGGTTGTGACGGACGTCCCCAAGTCTGCGCGCGCGATGAATGACGAGCCGTTCGGTCCTCTTGCTCTGATTTCTCCCTTCAGGAAGTTCGACGACGCGGTCGAGGAAGCAAACCGCCTTCCATACGGCCTTGCCTCTTACTCGTTCACCAAGTCGGCCAAAACGGCTGCGGCAATCGGCGCAGCTGTCGATGCGGGGATGATGTCGATCAACAGCTTCTCACTGGCTCTCGCCGAAACGCCTTTTGGCGGTGTCCGCGATTCGGGCTACGGGTCCGAAGGCGGTATCGAGGGCATGGACGCGTACCTCAGCACGAAGTTCATAAGCCAAACCGGCATCTGAGCAGGAGCAAATTGGATAGGAGGATCTGGCCATGAGTCTACGCAGTTGGTCTTGTATATTGATTGCGCTGGGCGTGCTCGTTGGGTTGTCCACATCGGCAACTATCGCGCAGAGTTCCTCCTATCCTAACCGTTCCATCCGCATTGTTGTTGGCTTCGCGCCGGGCGGAAGCAATGACATTCTCGCACGACTCCTGGCTGAGAAACTGAGCAGGTCGCTCGGTCAGCCCGTTGTCGTCGAGAACAAGCCGGGAGCCGGAGGCGGGCTTGCGGCAACTTTCGTCAAAAGCCAGGCTCCTGACGGGTACACGCTGCTCGTGGGCGCCAGCGGGGCGATGGTCGTTGGACCGGCCATTGGCGCTCCGGCGTCGTATGACACGCTGAAAGACTTCGACCCGGTGAGTATGCTGGGGACATTCCCACTGGTGCTGGTGGTCAATTCCGGATCGACAAACCGAACATTGAAGGAGTTCGTGACCTGGACGAAAGCCAATCCGTCCAGCGCGAATTACGCCAGTGCGTCCCCCACGTTCACGTTGGCCGCGGAGCTGATGAAGCTACGAACCGGCGCATTGATGCAGCGCGTTTCGTATCGCGGAAGCAACGACGCGGTGATGGCTGTGTTGGGTAACCAAGTCTCGGCGGCCATGACGGATCCACTGCCTGCTATGGCGCTCCTGAATGATGCCAAGCTGCGCGCGCTCGCGGTCACGTCCAAGAACAGGTTGCCCGAACTTCCTGATGTTCCGACGATGGCAGAAGCGGGAGTCGCCGGAGCTGGAGCGGAATTCTGGACAGGCCTCTTCGTTCCAAAGGGAACACCCGGCGAGGTCGTCTCCCGGCTCGAGAACGAGGCGCGGGCCGCAATGGCGGACCCGGATATCCGCCAGCGGCTTCGAGCACTCGCGACAGACGCTACGAGCAGCTCCTCCCTGGAATTCACCGATCGTATCAGGGCCGATCTGAGGGCGTGGACCGACGTTGCGAAGGAAGCGAATGTCACCCTTGAATGAATTCACCGAAGCGACGGGTGTCCGCCAGCGAGGAATAGTGACCCAAATTCCTCGAGATCGCCGTCGACGTCGTAACAACTGCTTGCGCAAGGCTGTCTATTCGTTCGTTGCCGGTTCGGGCCATCGGAGCCAGCAGGGCGACTGAGCCGATGACCGCTCCGCCCATTTCGAACACCGGTGCTGCGATCGACACAGCGCCGGTAACGGCGTCACCGCGATCGACGGCATAGCCGTCCAGGCGAATGCGCTTTAGCACTCGTCTGAGGGAGGCACGGCGCGTGTCGCTCGAATGACGACAAATAGCCCGATGTTGGATGCCTTCGTCTCGGAACGCCAAGATAGCTAGGCCACCGGCATCATCGGCCATCGGGGCTGCTTCGCCGACGCGACGAGAAATCGAAAAACACTGGCGGCTGGCGTATTCGAGCACGCAGAGCGTTGTGTCGTCTTGGGCGGTCAACAGGAGGGCGGTCTCGTCAGTGTCGTTCCTCAAAGCCTCGATCAGTGGCGTCGCAACTGGTGTGAGGCGATGTCCCGATAGCCAAGCGTGCGCGAATTGCATTACGCCCGAAGCCAGTCGAAACTCCGTCGGTTTGCTGGCGGTTTCCAGCAATCCAGTCGAACACAAGGTGCTGAGGAGGCGGCTGAGGGTAGCCCGGCTTAGGCCGGCGCGGCGCTCGATGTCTGTTGCGCTCAAGCTCGGGCTTTCGGGAGTAAAGCACCTTAGGACCGCGACAGCCCTGTAAACCGCTTGGACGTCGTTGGACATGCCGTATCCGGAGTGAGATGGCGTATCGCCCGCGGGGACTACCCCGATCTAGTCAAGCTGACATAGTCCTGTTCCGAACTCCTTGCGCCAGATCAAACGGCAGAATGACTGAGGGAGGGGGACGATCAGCAGGCAGGCAAACTTGACGAATCGCTAAGCTTGAATGGATTCGCGCTACGCCCAGGAGCCGCGAAAGAACTTCCTTATGAACTGCGATTGCCGCTCGGCGTCGACGTGCAACTCGACCGATCGCTACGCAGCGGCGGAGCCCTTGACCGAGACTTGAGCGTAGCCAGAAATTGTCTGGATCAGCTGTCGCGCGTCTTTCGGTGCAGCTTCGCCTCGCCAAGCCACGTGCTGATCGGGTCTTACTAGGATCAAGGGATGCTTGATCGCGTCGGGCGCATCCTTGGGATCGATATCGACAACAGCGAGCGGAACACCAAGTATCTTGGCTGCGTCGACCATTGGGGCGACTTCGAGGGCTCTATCGCGCCGGATGAGCGTGTAGTCGGATCCGAACAGGTCGTATATCGAGCGACCATCCCTCAGGAAGAAGTGCGGGAAGCGGCACCCTGGCACGGATGACGGTGTGAAACTTCCCATGGCGTAGGGCGGCTGCGACTCACCGTCGTACGCGATCAGAGGCGAACAGTCGTAGTAGTAGCCGAAATTAAGCCCGGCGCAGCAATACTGGTTCACGTTGAGATCATAGACCTTGGTACCGATCTGACGTCGGGTTGCCTGTCCCTCAGGACCTTCCGCCTCGATATTCGGCGGTACTTCACGACGATGCTTCGCCACCTCAAGAGCATGGTTCATTGCGAAGCGAGAGACCTGCTCAGTAATGGGCATGCGCTCAGCTTCGTACGCATCGAGAATTGCAGGAGCGCCCCACCCACTGAGGTGGGCGGCCAGCAACCAGGCCAAATTGGCAGCATCAGCAATTCCGGCATTCATCCCGTAGCCGGCAAAAGGTACCCAAATGTGAGAAGAATCACCGCAGAGGAAGACGCGTCGGTCCCGGAAGCGATCGGAAATCAGTCGGCGACCAAACCAATCTTCCTTCGAGATGATTTCGTAAGAGAAGTCAGGCCCGACGCCGAGAATCGCGCGGATCGACTGGTCTCGGTCGATCGACTCGAAATCCGCTTCGCTATCGTTGAGGTAGTTATGGACGAGCCAAGTCTCTCGGCCATCTATGGCGTAGGCGATGCCGCATCGACGAGGGTTCAGCGAAAAGTTGCCCCAGGCGAGCGGTTTGCTCATGATCTGAGCCAAGTCCGGTGCGCGCAGATATGTGGATTGCACGCGCTGCACGACGGGGTCGCCCACCATCTTGGCGCCGATCTGCCGGCGCACAAGAGAACGACCGCCGTCGCATCCGATCATGTACCGGGCTTGGAATGTGAGCGTGCTACCATCGTCCAGCGATGAAGCTCGTGCAGTCACGCTATCCTCGGTCTGCTCGAAACTTTCCAGAGACGTTCGGTTGACAACCCGGATGTTTGGCATCGCAATGGCGTGGTCGAACAGGATCGGTTCGAGAAAAATCTGATTGATGCGGTGAGGCGGCTCCGGAGTTGGCCACTCGGTATCGGGCCCGTGATCGCCGGACTTTCGCCCGGTCGCCGACGGGATGATGATGCGAGCTAGTTCCTGGCCCGTCGCCGTAGTTCGATACACGACGTCGTGCGGGTAGTCCGGTGGCAAGCCATTGGCGCGAATTTTTGCTGCCAGACCCAGGCGCCTGAAGATTTCCATCGACCGCGCGGATACGTGATTGCATTTCACGTTTGGCGGCTCGCCGGCGGCCCGCAGTTCGACGATCACGACATCGACGCCGCGTGATGCGAGATCCATCGCGAGCGTTAGGCCAACAGGGCCTGCGCCAACGATCAGCACGCTAGAATTTACGTCTGACATTAGGCCGTCTTCCGCGATGCTGCGGGTTCCAGTCTGGACAGCAGTTCGTCGGTCGTAATGACTTCCCCGAAATACTGCATGATTGCTGCCAATGACGCGTTGTGTTCGGCGTCAGTGTGTGTCGCATTCGCATCCGTCAGGAAGAACGTGCGATAGTTGAGCATCATTGCGTCACGCGCGGACGCCTCGCAGCAGACGTTGGTCAGCGTGCCGACGATAGCGACTGTATCGACACCCCTCTTGCGTAGCTGCTCATCGAGGTTGGAGGAGGTCTGAATGAACGCGCTGTAACGGCTCTTTTGCAAGACGATGTCTTCGGGCCGCACCGGGAGATCGGCGTGAATGTCGTGCCCTCTGTGGCCGGGGCTCAACTCACGCAGCATTTGGGCGCGGCGGTCCGGCTTCATGAAGTAGTTGAACCAGGTGCTCCAGCTTTCTGTCTCTTCGTGGATCGTCATCTTGACCCAGGCCACCAAGCCCCCGCAGTCACGGAAACCCTGCGCGAGCTTGTTGATCTGCGGAATGATGTCGGTTGCGCCAGGAACCTCGGCCGGCATGCCAGGAAGGAGGAAGGCGTTCTGCATGTCGATGATAACGAGCGCGGCGCGGGCGGCATCGATGCGACCGTAGAGGCGAGGGCCGCCACGACGAAGGTTTACGCGCTGCATGATCTCGTCGGGGATCGCTACCTTGTGCATTTTACGGCTTCCTCGAATGCGCGGTGAATGTCGTCCGTATATCGGACGAACCGGCTTTTGAGTAACTAGAGCCAGATTCCCGGAAATGGTCAACTAAAAATGGCGACTACGGAGCTGTTGTTCTTGCGTTTGGTCCGAATATCGGACAGAATTGCCGACTGTTGATGATGTGAAGCTGATCATGACGCAGACCCCGCGAGCCCAAGGTAAGAGCGCAATCTCGAACGTTCCCATAATGGCGGAGAATGAGGCGGGCGGCGGTAGCTTCAACCGCGCAGTTATCATTCTTCGGTTCCTGGCACAGGACGCCCGCCGTGGAACGTCCGTCCCCGACATCGTTGCCCGCACGGGCCTACCTCGTCCTACGGTGCACAGAGTTCTAAAACAGCTCAGGGACGCGAACTGGGTAGAGGGCGAAGGAGTTCAGATCTATCTAGGAAAAGACCTAGCCTGCCTGGGCTTGGCGGCTACAGTCAGACACCCGCTTCACCGCATTGCGGATGAGGTTCTCGCGCGTTTGGCACGAGAGATGGAGCAGACTGTCTATCTAATCTTACGGGTTGGATACGAAGCGATCTGCATCAGCCGGCACGAGCCCGAGAATCCAATCCAGACACTTGTGCTTCAAGTTGGTGCGCGGGAGGCCCTCGGTATCGGCGCAGGTGGTATGGCCATTCTTGCCTCGCTGATCGAGACCGAGGCAAAACGAATAATTGAGAGGAATCTATCGCGTTATCAACAGCGCAACAACTTCGACGAGAGTTCGTTCCGACGGGCCTATGCCTTGGCTCGTAGTCGAGGCTACGCTGCCCATGATGGGCTTTTTCGAAGAGGCATCAGTGGGATTGGAGTGACCGTGAGGGATGCTGCAAGCAATCCTCTTGCTGCCATCAGCACGGCATTTGTCTCCGAATGGCTGGACAAGGGCCAACGCGAGCGTTGTGCAGCGCTCCTACAGCAGGCCGCAGCCGACGTTTCTGAAGAGCTGTCATTCCAAACAGCATCGTGAGACCATTGCAGGTCCGAGATGTGGCCCGAGCAGCCGGCCGATCTCACCCGGCATGACATGCTGATCTACAACCTCGCCAACGATCCCTATTTGCTACGCCTCAGCAAGGGCAGTACCGCTCAGACTGTCCGCATCACGACCACGCTCGCCAGCAATAACGGCGTGAGCAGACTTTTTGAAGTCGGGGCGGGCCGCATTGAGTAATTGCGCGTCGACGCGTTGGTTTGTGGAGAGCTATCAATGCGACGTCGACAGGTTGTCCAAAATGGCGAGCGAATGATAAGCAGTACGCCGATGCTTCTAGCTATTAGCCAAGCGTGCTCCAGTCGCCACCTTCCATTGTTGGCGTACAAGGCAACGAGCATTTGACTACACCGCCAAATGACTCCGCTCCGGCGCACTGGCGTCCATGGCGATCGGCTTCGGAACTTCTTCCTCGTCATGCTCGTGGAGGAGGTCGAGCAGGCGCTTGCGCATCAACATGCCGGGGCGATCGGACGGCATGTGCTTCTCGATCTTGCGGCCCATGTCGACGATTGCGTCCGGGTCGGTCGATTCCAGGATGTCCCGATCTTCTGCGATGATGGCGGTATCCCAGTCGATCAGTTCTTGCGCGGAGCAGTCCGCCTCGGTGTCGTTGCGGAACAGGAGCTGCACGACTTGGATCTTGCCGTCAGCGATCGGCGTTGCGCAGTTAAAGATGATATGCCGGATGCCGGAGGGATACTCCATGTCGAGCCGCCGGCAGAACGGCATGAACCATTTGTTGCGCATGTGGCGCTTTGTATAGGGTTCCGTTGTCCCAGAGATCTTCGCCGCCATAGGCGGGTTCTTGACGGTGACGATGGTTTCCGCCTCGAAGCCGTAATCGGTCTCGACGATCTCGTATTTTTCCGGTCGCGGCTGGTCGATGTCGCCGAACGTGTTCTTGTGTACGAAGGCGAAGTGCGCGTTGTCGAACGAGTTCTCCATCAACCGCAATGCTGCCGTGTTCCAGGTGTCGTAGAACTGGAAGATCCGGCGATAGGCGGGATCGCTGTCCTCAGGAATGTCGGGAATGTCACGCAGCGGCTCATCGAGAGCAACCCAGACATAGCCGTAGCGCGTTTTCGTGCGGAACGCGCGCGCCCTGGCGTCGGGGATCGGTTGCTCGAACGGAAACTGCGGGATCATCACCAGCTTGCCGTCGCGGTCGTATTCCCAGCCGTGATAACCGCAAACGATATTGCCGTTGCGGCACCAGCCCTTGGAGAGTCTTGCGGTGCGATGGCAGCAACGATCCTCCAGCGCCGCGGGTTCGCCCTTGGCATCGAGAAACAGCACGATCGGCTCGCCGAGCAGCGTGAAGGGCTGCGGCCCGCTCTCGAGTTGTTCGATCCGCATGATCGCGTACCAGAAGCGGCGAAGCACCGGTTGTTTGGTGGCCAGCATGAGGTGTCTCCCAAAAAATTCAGCCGGCGACGCGCGTCACGACGTGCGCCGCGTCGGAGCGGAGTCGTGCAAGGTCGAGGCCGGGGATGGCGCCGTCGTCAACGACGGTCCGCCCGCCGATCAGCAGATGACGCACACGGGCGCCGCCGCAGATCACCGGTGCGACCAGGAGATCATGCATGCCAAAATGGCGCGGCTGGTCGAGATCGAACACGGCGATGTCCGCCTGCTGGCCGGGCGCAAGCGTACCGATCTGCGGCAAGCCCAGCACTCGCGCACCGCCGGCCGTGGCCCAGTGCAC